>NZ_JBMKIA010000007.1:0-200917 GCF_049238215.1 Enterobacter cloacae complex sp. IR5441 | reverse complement strand
CGGCATTCTGGCTACACAATAACAAGGGAAGACTTACTCGTGGCTGCAACCCTACTAGCTCAAAATTTATTCACACATGGTTACGCTTTGGGGAAATTATGAGGGGATCTCTCAGCGCTTTATCTGCCGTGAGGGCCTGTTCAAACTGCTGTAGATAGCGACGGGTAAAGTCGATAGCGCCGGTACCTGCTGGCGGTGTCCCCAGGTAGTGGCCCGGAATAACGTGTTCGGGCTTAAGGGCTGCCATGCTATCCAGCGTCTGCTGCCACTGTTTGCGGCTTTCCGGCGTTTGGGTATCTGCCGTCCAGACGTGAATGCCCCATGAGACGCCCGTGCCGCCGAGGATGGTTTTTGCGGATGGGATCCAGACATACGCCGCATAGCTCTCAGGCTCTTCAATATTTACTCTCTCACCGTCAATCATAAAGGTGGTTGAGGCAAGCACTTGCGGCACGTAGAGCTGCGTCGGCGCGCCGTCTTTCATCTGTGGCCCCCAGAAGGCGAGCTTCGCGTCTTTTGTGGCCTTGATATGGTCCACCACCTGTTGCGTGGCGACAACTTTGGCATTAGGGAAGGCTTTCACCAGCGGTTGCAGGCCGAAATAGAAATCCGGATCGCCGGAAGTGATCACGATTTTGTTCAGCGTTTTACCGCTGTGGCGAATTTTTTCTACCAGCGCTTCGCCATCTTTCACGCTGAACTGGGCGTCAAACAGTACCGCCTCTTTCGGGCCAGACACCAGGGTGGAAGAAACGGCAAAAATGCCTTTTTCCTGCGGGTTGTACGTATCAACGGTCAACGGCGCGGCAAAGACGGCCGGAGTGAAAAGGGTTGTCAGCAAAGCAAGGCGGGCGATGGTCATGGTCATGTCTCTGTTCTTCAGGAAAGTCTCTATTGTACGGATCTCTTCATTTGCCAGAATTCCTGAAACAGGAGATGCTTAGTTTCATAAATCGAGCAAATGGAGGTCAAAATGGATCGCGTTATTGCCGCCCAGGTGTACAACCGCATCTGTGAGCTGGGGAGTTTAAGCGCGGCGGCGCGGGCGCTAGGGATCTCCCGTCCGATGGTGAGCCGTTATCTGGAGCAGATGGAGAAGTGGGCCGGGGCGCGGCTGGTGAACCGCTCCACCCGCAAGCTGACGCTGACGGCGGCAGGAGAGAAGGTCCTGCAAAAGACCCGTACGCTCTCGCAAATTTCTCAGGAAATTGAAGATCAGTCAGTGAAGGATTTACCCTCAGGCACGCTTCGCGTCGCCTGCGCGCATTTCACCGCGATGCAGATTATCGCTCCGGTGCTGCCCGATCTGTTGCAGCGTTACCCTCAGCTGCGCATTGAGCTGGATGTTAACAACCATCCGGTAAGCCTGGTGGGCGAGCGAATTGACGTGGCGATCCGCATCACCGATAACCCCGAACCGGGCATGATCGCCCGCCGACTGGGAGAGTGTCGGTCCGTACTTTGCGCTTCGCCGCACTACCTTGCCAGCCGGGGCGTTCCAGAGCAGCTGGAGGACTTAGCACGGCACAACTGCCTGCATTACAGCTTTTTTGCCGGTCAGTCGTGGCGTTTTTTGACGCCCGAAGGGGAGCCGATCACGACGGCGGTCAGCGGCAATCTCAGCGCCAGCATCTCGTCACTGCTGATGGAGGCGGCGATAAACCACTGTGGTATTGCCATGCTGCCCGAGCGCGAGGCCGACGCGGCGCTAAGGCAGGGCAGCCTGGTGCCGGTGCTCAGCGCCTTTACGCCAAAACCAATCGGTATTTTTGGTATTTATCAGTCGCGAGACTATCAGCCTGCGGCGCAGCGTGTGTTCCTCGACGCGCTGGCAAACCACCTTGCCACGCGCTCGGACTAGTCTGTCTTCCCTGCAAAATGGATTATGCGTCCTATACTTATCCCTTTGTAAGCCAAAAGGAGAGCAAGAATGACGATTCATAAGCACGGTTCAGCACACTGGTCTGGCGACATCAAACGCGGCAAAGGGACGGTCTCAACAGAGAGTGGCGTCCTTAACCAGCAACCTTACGGCTTTAACACCCGCTTCGAGGGCGAAAAAGGGACCAACCCGGAAGAGCTGATTGGCGCAGCGCACGCGGCCTGTTTCTCTATGGCCCTGTCGCTAATGTTGGGCGAAGCGGGTTATACCGCCGACTCCATCGATACCACGGCGGATGTCTCGCTGGATAAAACCGACAGTGGTTTTGCCATCAGCAAAGTGGCGCTGCAAAGCAAGGTGACGGTACCGGGTATCGATCCGCAGCAGTTCGACGGCATTATTCAGAAAGCGAAGGCGGGTTGTCCGGTGTCGCAGCTGTTGAAAGCCGAAATCACGCTGGATTACAAACTGAACTGATACCTGGCCGGGCAAATGCCCGGCTAACCTTTCACCGCCGCAGGGAAGACCTCGGCAAGCCACGCAATAAACACTCTCAGGCGATGTGTTAAATGCCGACTCTGTGGATAGACCACGTGAAAAGGATACGCCTTAGGACGCCAGTCGCTCAGGATCTCTACCAGCGCGCCCGTTTCCAGATGCGCTCTCGCAGCATAGCCAAACGTCTGAATAATCCCTAAACCCGCCAGCGCCGCGGCCAGGTGTGCGTTGCTTTCATTGACTCCAAGATGGTGCGGAACGCTGATCTCCAGCGGTTCATCCCGATCGAGAAACCGAAACGGGAATGCGCGTCCGGTAACGGGGGAAAGGTAGCTAATCAGCTTATGGCCGTTGCGCAGCTCCTGCGGATAGGCAGGGATGCCGTGGGTCTTAAGATAGCCCGGCGTCGCGCAGGCTATCATCCGGGCGTCACCGATATGCCGGGCGATAAGCGAAGAGTCATCCAGCGGGCCGCCGCGGATCACGCAGTCTACGTTTCCACTGATTAAGTCTACCGGACGGTCGGCTACCCCCAGGTTGATGCGCAGGTCCGGGTAGCGCTGAAAAAAATCCGGCAGCAGGGGGATCAACACGTCCCGGGCGGTTGACCCCCCCACGTCGATACGCAAATGGCCTTTAGGCGTGCAGCACGATGCGCGAAAGGCGGTATCAATGTCCTCTATATCAATTAATACCCGCAGCGCTTTCTCGTAGTATTCCATGCCTTCTGCCGTCGTGACCACCCGGCGCGTAGTACGATGCAGCAGCCGTGTTTCCAGGTGCGCTTCAAGTGATTTTACCAGCTTACTCAGCGTAGCTATCGGCATGTTCAGGGAGTCTGCCGCTCGGGTAAAGCTTCCGGATTCAACCACCCGCGTAAAGGCGCGCATTGCCATTAGCTGATCCACACAGATCTCCTCTGATTATTTCCTGCTGTGAAAATTCATTTTCATTTTTGCCCGTTTATCACGAATCCTGCAAGATCTAAAGTCTGCCTGACGCGGGCAAACGCTCCTCTTTTACATCACAACAGAAGGTTATGAGTATGAATACAACGCTTGCAGGAAAAATCGCTCTGGTGACCGGCGGCAGCACCGGTATTGGTCTCGCAACGGCACAGGAGCTGGCGGCGCAGGGAGCGAAGGTCTATATCACCGGACGTCGTCAGGCCGAACTGGATGCTGCGCGGGCAGACATTGGCGCCGCGGCGGTAGCTATCCGCGCGGACGTCTCCAGAATGGCCGATCTGGATGAGGTTTACGCGCAGATTGCTAAAGAAGAGGGACGACTCGATATTCTGTTCGCCAACGCCGGGGGCGGCGACATGCTGCCGCTGGGCGCCATCACCGAGGAGCAGTTTGACCGGATTTTTGCCACCAACGTGCGCGGCGTGCTGTTTACCGTCCAGAAAGCGCTGCCGCTGCTCTCCTCTGGTTCATCCATTATCCTCACCGGATCGACGGTTTCAATTAAGGGGACGGCGAATTTTAGCGTCTACAGCGCCAGTAAAGCCGCCGTGCGTAACTTTGCCCGCTCCTGGGCGCTGGACTTACAGGGCCGCGGGATACGCGTCAACGTCGTCAGCCCTGGCCCCGTGAAAACGCCCGGTCTTGGCGATCTGGTTCCCGAAGAACAGCGTCAGGGATTATACGATGCGCTGGCGGCCCAGGTGCCGCTGGGTCGCCTGGGCGCGCCGGGCGAAGTCGGAAAAGCCGTGGCGTTTCTGGCGTCCGATGCCGCCAGCTTTATAAACGCCACGGAGCTGTTTGTCGATGGCGGGATGGCGCAAATCTAGCGGTTACGCCAGCAGCGTACGCTTCGGTCTCCGGCTGCGGGCTGAAGCGGCTGCGGCCGTTCGCATCCTTCAGCTGCCAGCGGGCAGCGGTCGCGGAAGTAGCAGCCATCGGGCAGGCGGCGATTACCGGGGAGATCGGTTTTGCGTAATGCCAGATCTTCGTCCAGCGGTTCTCCGGTACGGGGAACGGAGTCAAGCAGCAGCTGCGTATACGGATGCCGTGGCTTGCCCAACACCTGGTCCGCCGGACCCAGCTCCACGATCTGCCCCAGATACATTACCGCCACCCGGTCGCTCATGTGCCGGACCACCGAGACGTTGTGCGAGATCAGCACGTAGGTCAGATTTCGCTGCTGTTGCAGGGCAACCAGCAAATTGAGGATCTGCGCCTGGACGGAAATATCCAGCGCGCTGGTGGGTTCATCCAGCACGATTATGTCCGGATCCGAAGAGAGCGCCCGGGCAATAGCGATGCGCTGGCGCTGTCCACCCGAAAACGCATGCGGCAGGCGGTCAAGATATTCCGCCCGAATGCCCACCTGCTGCGCCAGCGTCTCAGCCAGCTGACGACGCTCCCGTTCGCTGCGGCGTTGCTGTATCCACACCGGCTCGGTAATGATGCGCCAGACGGGTAAACGCGGGTCGAGGGACGAGAGCGGGTCCTGAAATACCATCTGCATACCGCCTGCCGCATTCGCGCGCTGACAGGCACCGGTACTCGGTTTGAGCATGCCCATCAGCAGCTGCGCCAGCGTGCTCTTTCCGCAACCAGATTCCCCCACAACGCCCAGCGTTTCGCCGCGATGGATCCGGAGATCCATGCCGTTGAGGGCGTGTACCTGCTCCGTCACGCGCCCCAGCCAGTTTTTGCGCGCAGGAAAATTCACATGCACGCTATCCAGTTCCAGCAGTACCTCAGACATGGCGTGTCTCCTGTTGTGGGTACCAGCAGGCAGCCTGCTGGCCTTCTGCGCCCGTGGAAATTAAGCGCGGCGTTTCGCTGCATTTCGCTCCGGCAGCAAAACAGCGCTCGCGAAAAGCACATCCGCGCGGGAGGTGGCTGAGGTTAGGCACCGTGCCGGGAATGGCCGGAAGGATCTCGCGCGGTTCACCCTTTTCCGGGGCACACCGCAGCAGGCCAATCGAATAGGGGTGTACAGGATGGTGGATCAAAGTCTGCGTGCTGCCGCTTTCGATCACGCTGCCCGCGTACATAACGTACATCCGGTCACAAAGCTGCGATACCACCGCCATATCGTGACTGATAAACAGCACCGACGTCCCGCTGGCGCGCGCTTTGTGTTTCAGCAGACGCAGCACCTGACGCTGAACGGTCACGTCCAGCGCGGTGGTCGGCTCATCGGCAATGATCAGCTCCGGCTCGCAGGAGAAGGCAAGGGCGATCATCACCCGCTGGCGCATGCCGCCGGAAAGCTCAAACGGATAGCGATCCAGCACCTGTGCCGCATCCGGGATTTGCATCTCGCCCAGTAGGGCGATCGCCTTCTGCTGCGCGTCGCGGCGGGAAAGCGACTGATGCTGGCGGATCACCTCCACCATTTGCCTGCCAATCCGGCGCGTGGGGTTGAGCGCCGTCATCGGCTCCTGAAAAATCATCGCCACCCTGGCGCCGCGCCACTGACGAAGCTGTTTTTCCGACGCATTCAGGACATCTTCCCCGAGCAGCGTGACCCGGCCATGGTGAACATGGTAACTGCCTTCCGGCAGCAGGCGCATCGCCAGCATTGCAGTGACCGATTTTCCCGAGCCAGATTCGCCCACCACGCCGACAATTTCACCCCGGCCAATCTCCAGCGAAACGTGATTGAGCGCGTGGACGTCACCGCGAAAAATGGGGAAGCTCAGGTGCAAATCTTCAATTGATAATACGGAATCACTCATGACTGCTTCCCTCCTGATTTGGGATCCAGCAGGTCGCGAAGACCATCGCCAAACAGATTAAACCCAACTGCCGTGATCAGAATTGCCGCCCCCGGAAACGCGCAGTACCACCACTGGTCAAGCACGTAGTTACGCCCCACGGCCACCATCGCGCCCCATTCGGCGGTGGGTTGCTGCGCGCCTAATCCAATAAAGCCCAGCGTGGCGGCCATCAGAATGGCGCTGCCGATATCCAGCGATGCCTGAACGATCAGCGGCGGCAGGGCGTTACGCAGGATATGCCAGCTGATCAGGTGCCAGCGCGATGCGCCAAAGGTGCGGGCGGCCTGTACGTAGGTGAACTGGCGCACCACCAGCGTTTGCCCGCGTGCCAGCCGCACGTAAAACGGAATGCGTACAATCGCAATCGCCAGCATTGCGTTAAACAGGCTTGGGCCGAGCGCGGCGGCCAGCGCCATCGTCAGCACCAGCGAGGGGATGGAGAGCATAATGTCCATGATACGCATAATGATGGCGTCGCCGCGCCCGCCGAGTACGCCGGACAAACAGCCGAGCAGAGAACCGATGCCGCCCGCAATCACCACCACCGCCAGCCCCGCCGTGATGGACTGCTGGCTGCCCACCAGCACGCGACTGAACAGATCCCGGCCTACCTCATCGGTGCCAAACCAGTGCTGGGCTGAAGGCGCCTGCAATCGCGCGGTCAGATCCAGCGCGTTCGGATCGTGCGGGACTATCCACGGCGAGACCACCATCATCAGCAGCATCACGATCATAATCACCCCGCCGATCAGCGTGAGCGGGCTTTTGCGTAACATCCAGAACAGCTTTGCCCAGTTGATGCGCTGTTTGGCGGTGCTGACGGGGACGGGCGTTTCCTGAGTTAACATCATTCGGCACCTCCGCGCCCGATTCGCGGGTCGATCCACAGATACAGCAGATCCACCACCAGATTGACGAAGACATAGGCCAGCGATACCACGACCGCGAAGCCCATGACGGCAGGGAAGTCCAGCGCCTGAATGGAGGTCACCACCCAGGCTCCCATTCCCGGCCAGGCAAACACGGTTTCGGTAAGGACTGCCCCATACAGCAGATCGCCCAGCGCCAGCCCGAGCACGGTAATGGAGGGGATCATGGCGTTGGGTAAGGCGTAGCGCAGCACGATGTACCAGCCCGGCAACCCGCTCGCGCGGGCGGTACGAATATAATCCTCGCTCAGCTGCTCCAGCATCGCGGAACGCACCTGACGCGCCACAATACCCAGATGCACAAAGGCCAGGGTCAGGGAGGGTAGAATCAGGTGCTGTAGGGCGTTGAAAAACACCTCGCCGTTGCCTTCCAGCAGGGCGTCCAGCAGATAAAAGCCGGTAACGTGGGCAGGCGGATCGAGCCAGTCGTCCAGCCTGCCGCCGCCGGGCAGAATTTGCAGTTGCCCGTAGAACAGAACGATTACCCCCAGTCCCAGCCAGAAGGCAGGCGTCGAGATGCCCGTCATCGCCATCAGTCGCACCAGGTGATCCAGCCAGCGGTTACGGTACACCGCCGATAAAATGCCCAGCGGTACGCCAATCACCAGCGCCAGCAGCAAAGAGCAGAAGGCCAGCTCCAGCGTGGCGGGGAAAAAGGATTTCAAATCTTCCGCAACGGGGCGACCGGTACGAATGGAGGTGCCCAGATCGCCGTGCGCCAGCGCCTCTACATAGCGGCCAAACTGAATATAGAGCGGTTGATCCAGCCCCAGCTGCTGGCGGATGCCCTGCACGATTTCATCGCTGGCGCGGTCACCGGCCAGCAGGCGGGCCGGATCGCCGGGGATCAGGTGTGAAATAATAAAAGTAATAATACAGACACCGGCCACCACCAGAATTAACCCCCAGCAGCGCTGGCGCACGATGCTCCAGTACGTCATACACTTCCCCCCGGCGTGGGCCGTTACTTACTCATGGTGGCGATGTTAAAGACCTGCTCAAGCATCGGATTAAAGGTGAAGCCTTTGACCTCTTTGTTCATCGCCAGCTGGTAGTTCTTCTGGAACAGATAAACGTAAGCCGCCTCGTCAATCACCACTTTCTGCGCCTGCTGGTAATCTTTGGTGCGTTCCGCCTGATCGGTGGTTTTCAGTGCCGCCTGCAACAATGCATCGACCTCTTTGTTCTCATAGAATGAGCGGTTACCCGGCAGCCCTTTTTTGTCCGATTCGAACCAGTAGTTCATGAACATGTACGGGTCAGCGAAGTCCGGGCTCCAGTTACCAATCGCAATGTCATAATCACCTTTGCCGACGCGGTCGCGCATGGTGGCGTTCGCCAGTTTCTCGAGCTTGACGTTAATCCCCAGCTTGCCCAGGCTCGCCTGCGTGGAGAGGGCGATAGGCTCCCAGTTCGGGTCGTTATCGGAGTAGAGGAACGTCAGGCTGGCCGGTTTATCGTTGACTTTCTCCAGCGCCGCTTTGGCCTTAGCCTCGTCAAAGCTGTACTGCATGGCGTTCGTATCGAAGCCCCACATGCCCTCCGGGATCGGGCCGCGCATCTGCTTGCCGTTCCCGCTGAGAATGCCTTTCACCATCCCCTGATAATCGGTGGCCCAGGAGACCGCGCGGCGCAAATCCACCTGATTCATCGGAGGCTTACTGTTGTTCAGATAGAGGTAGGTCACCCGCAGGGACGGGTATTCCGCCACGGTCACTTTGCCTTCCTGCTTCAGAGCGGCAAGCTGATCCACCGGCAGGGCGTCGGCGATATCCAGATCGCCACGGGAAAGTTGCAGGCGACGCGAGGCGCTTTCACCGATAATCTTCACCGAGACGCGCTTGAAGTGCGGCTTTTCACCCGGCCAGTGTGGGTTGGGCACCATCACCAGCTGCTGACCTTTCCGCCAGCTTTTCAGCATAAACGGTCCGGAACCCGCGGTGTTTTGCGCCAGGAAACCGCGCGCGTCGTCGGCGGCATTGGCTTTCAGCACCGCCGGGTTGACGATCGACGCGCCGTCATTGGCCAGCGTGTAGAGGAACGGGGCGAACGGCTGGCTGAGGTTGAATTTCACCGTATGCTCATCCACCGCGTCCACTTTCAAATCTTTCGGGAACGCTTCGGAAGGTCCCTGATTAATTTTCAGCAGACGTTCAAACGACAGCTTGACCGCTTCGGCGGTCACCGGCGTGCCGTCGGAGAATTTTGCATTATCTGCCAGGGTGAACGTCCACTCTTTCTGGTCGTCAGACGCCTTCCAGCCCGTCGACAGATCGCCTTCCACCTCCGTGGTGCCAGGCTTGTATTTCACCAGACGCTGGTACGAGGGGTAGGTCACCGTCCAGTCGTTGTTATCGATAGTGACCGCCGGATCCAGCGTTTGCGGATCGGCAGCTTTCCCAATCACCAGCATATCTTTTGGCACCGCCGCCAGCGCGAGAGGGGCGCTCAGGGCGAGCGTAGCGGCAATCAGGGATGTAAGCAGCGTAGTTTTCATGGCCGGGCTCCAGAATTAGAGTGAGTGTGTGGTCGGATAACAGGCGAACTGGTCATCTAACAGCGGGTAGCTGGCGGCGTTCGGCAGTTCGAAATGCCACCACTCGCTGCTGATGCCCACAAAACCGCCGCCGTACATCACGGCGTTCAGGAGCAGACGATTTCGCTGCGCCTCGGGCGGAACGGAAGGGTGCCAGGCATGAGAACGGTCGTGCATTTCGTCAAACCCGGCGCCCATATCCAGCACGTTGTCGTGTTCATCCATCAGCGTGACGTCAATGGCGGTGCCCCGGCTGTGGTTAGAGCCAATTGCGACATCCACCACGTATTCCGGATTGGGGCAGGCATCCCAGAGTTGCGACTGCGCCTGCTGGGGGCGGTAGGCGTCGTAAACCACCAGCTTCAGACCGGCCAGCGCGGCGATGCTGATCGCTTTCGCCAGCGCTGTGGCGGCATCCGTATGCAACAGGCACGCGGCGTGCTGGTAGATCGGGCGGCCAGTGATGTTATCGGCGGTCGCGTATTTCAGATCGATATGCAGCGTGGGAAAGGTTTTCGCCACATCAATCAGTTGACTCTCTTCAGGCATAGCTCCGCTCCTTTAGCGTTCAAATTGACCAAACTCTTGTTGTAGTTGTCGGTTGATTGCCAGACGTTCCGGCAGCGCATCGCCCAGCGCCTCCACAACGCCCGACAGCAGCAGGTTGAAGAGACAGCTCACCGGCGCCAGCGAATCCCAGAAATGGCCGGTATCGGTCTTCACCTGGAGTAAATCAATCGGATAATCCCGAGCCCACGGGCACCAGATATCGGTGATCAGCGCCATCGCCAGGCCTTTTTCGCTCGCCACGCGGCAGTACTGGCGGGCAATGGCGGAGTAGGCGCGGGTATCCGTCAGCACGATATACGGGTTAGCAAAGCCGGAGTTAAGCGACTCCACCCAGCTACCGGAGAGCCCTTCGGAATAGCTCACCCGCGGGCGCAGATACTCAAGATGGCTGAAGAACGCATTGGCGATCCCGCGCGTGGACTGGATCCCCAGCACGAAGACGGCGTCGGCATGGGTAAGTTGCTGGACCACCTGCCTGAACGTTTCGCTTTGCGCCAGCTGGTAGACATGGGCAATGGCGTCCACCTCCAGCGACAGGGAGTGCTGAAGGCGATCCGACAGCGGCTGTTGCTGCTTCCAGGAGTCGAGACGCTCGTTAATGCCCCAGGGCTGATGGGGATCGCGCAGGCTTTTTTTGGCGTCGTCCAGGTTGCGGTAGCCCAGCTTGCGCAGAAAGCGTCCGACGGTGATCCCGCTGGTTGCCGTGGCCAGCGCCACGCTCTCTGCCGTTTCGAAGGGGATCTGCCCGACGTGCGCCAGCATCCAGCTTGCCACCCGCTTTTCGCTCGGGGTGAGCTGGCTAAAGGTCGCTTCGATACGGCTCAACACCTCAGGTTTGGTCGTCATACCGCCTCGCTGTTAACTGGCTGTCAAAGGACAAATTTCTGTTACCGGATTAACAATGCAGGACGCGTGCCATGTTCACATTGCGGCGAAAACGCGCTGTGCAGCAAAGTTAATGCAATATTTGTTTAACAGATGCTCAACATTTGTGCAGCGTAGTTCACTTTTGGTGCAGTGTCCGGCCTGTGCGGTATCTATTTGGTGAATACGTCAGCCTCTTCACATTTTTTGGTAAGATGAACGCTCTGTGGATAAGAGAGGGAGCCTCACATGGCGAATTTGCCCTGGCGGGTCAGCGTGCGCCTGATGGCTCTCGCAAAAAAAATAGCGATGGTCATCGGGATCATTGTGCTCGTGCTGCTGGCGGTGCGGGTTTATCTTTCGCAGCAGGGGCCGGCCTTGCATCACTGGCACACCTGGCGGGCTGACGAAATGTCCGTGCAGGAGATGGATAACGCGACCTTCGCAGCGTATGTCGCGCGGGAAAACGCCATCTTCACCGCTCTCGACGCTGAGGTGACGGCGAATGTCGCACCCGCAGAGCGCACGCCGCTGAACCGTTATTACCGCCAGAGCCTGGTGTGGCCAGGACACTTTTCCCCGGATGCAAACCGGTCGTTCGTGCTGATGCCTGCCGGAAAGCCGCGCGGGGCGGTGGTATTGCTGCACGGTCTGACGGACTCGCCCTACAGCGTCAGGCATCTGGCAGAGAATTATCAACAGCACGGCTTTGTGGCCGTAGTGCCTCGTTTGCCCGGACACGGCACGGCGCCGGGCGCGCTGACAGACGTTGACTGGGAGGCTTGGCTGGCCGCATCGCGCCTTGCGGTTCGTGAAGCGACACGCCTGACGGGGAACGATCTCCCCCTGCATCTGGTGGGCTACTCCAACGGCGGGGCGCTGGCGATGAAATACGCCCTCGACGCTCTTGATGCGCCTGAACTGCGTAAACCTCAGCAGATCGTTTTGCTCTCACCGATGATTGGCGTCACGGCGTTTGCGCGCTTTGCCGGATTCGCCGGGCTACCGGCCATGTTACCGGCGTTTGCCAAAGCCGCGTGGCTCAATATTTCGCCGGAATATAATCCTTATAAATACAATTCGTTCCCGGTGAATGCAGCACGTCAGTCCTGGCTGCTTACCCAGGCGCTGCATGAGCAGATAAACCGCGATGTTCATGATCACAAACTGGCGCAGCTTCCGCCGGTGCTGGCGTTTCAGTCGGTCATGGATTCAACGGTCAGTACCCGCGCCGTGGTCAGCGGGCTGTTTGACCAGCTTCCGGCAAACGGCAGCGAACTGGTAGTTTTTGATATCAACCAGGCCGGGAGTTTCCGTCCACTGTTCAGGCCATCGTCCTGGACGGCGGTGGCTGACCTGCTGCCCGGGGCAAAAAGGCGTTACAGTGTCACAATTGTGACCAATGCCAGCCCCGACAGGTTTGATATGGTGGCAAAGACAACGCCAGCGGGTAGCACCCGGGAAACGGTGATGCCGCTGTCTGTCGCGTATCCGCAGGAGGTTTATTCCCTGTCGCATGTTGCTATTCCGTTCCCGCCTGATGACGATCTGTATGGCCGCCATCCTGAGGTGAAAAACCACTACGGTATCAGCCTGGGGACGATAGCCCTGTGGGGAGAAACATCGGTTCTGAGCGTCGGCAAAGATGCGCTGATGCGCGTGACGTCGAATCCGTTCTACGATTATATGCAGACGCGGATCGACAGCCGTATCGGGGAGAATTAAGCCCGACGTGGAATAGATTAGGTCACACCGGGGAACTGTGTTAAACAATACCGTTCAGGCGTATACCCCATACCGGACCCCGTTTCTGTGCTGACAACTCTCATTTATCGAAGCCAGCTGAGCTTAACCTGCACCTCCGCAGCGTTAAACGCGCTGGTTGAACAGGCCAGGATCCGTAATACGGAGCAGGGCATCTCAGGCATTCTTCTCTCCCGTGGACGTGACGTTCTGCAAATTCTCGAAGGCACGGAACAGAGCGTCGTCGCGCTTTTTAACACCATCCGTGCGGATGACCGGCATACCGGCGTGGTGGAGCTGATGCGCGATTACGGCCCGCGCAGACGTTTCGAAGACGTGGGAATGCTGCTGTTTGACCTGGATGTTCAGACCCCGAAAGCGGTTCTGGCGTCGGTTCTGCATTACAGCAAGCTGGAAAGCTATCTGACTTCTGAGGATCGGGTCTTCAAATTTATTCAGACCTTTATCACCGGCAAAACCGCTATCCCACCCGCTTCGGACTATGAGCCTGATAAATGGACGCTTTCGCGAGAGCGCGCGCCGTTTGGTAAAGGGTTAGGTCTGCTGGCGGGACAGCCCTGCCAGTTTGCGCTGCAACCCATTGTCGAGCCGTCCGAAGGCAAAATCAGTTCTCTCGAAGCGCTTATACGCGGAAACGACGGCGGCAGCCCGGAGCATTTCTTCCGTAGTCTCGATCGTGAACAGATTTACGAAGTCGACCTGCAAACCAAAGCCTGGACCTTTGCGCTGGCGCAAAAGCTCGGCATCGGCAGCCACAAACTGGCGGTGAACCTGCTGCCAATGTCGCTGGTTAACGTGCCGGGCGCGGTAGAGTTCCTGGTAACGCAGATCAAAAAGCACAATCTACAGCCAGAGCAGGTGATCATTGAAGTCACTGAGAACGAGATGATCTATGGCTTCAACCAGTTTAACAGCGCCATTAAACAGCTGCGCGCGGAAGGGGTTGGGCTGGCGATAGATGATTTTGGTTCCGGCTATGCTGGTCTTTCACTGCTCACCCGGTTTCAGCCGGATAAGCTCAAAATCGACAGAGAGATCGTCAGCGATATCCACCTGAGCGGGCCCAAGCAGGCGATTGTGAAGTCGATAATCAGCTGCTGCACCGATCTGGAGATTACGCTGGTCGCAGAAGGCATTGAGAAGATAGAAGAGTGGTGCTGGCTTGAATCCGCCGGTATTCGCCGCTTCCAGGGCTTTTTGTTCGCCCGCCCGCAGCTCAATGGCGTGGGTGATATTCACTGGCCCCATCGGGTGGGTTAAGCAAATTTTCCCTCGCCATATTTCCCCGACACCCTGCCTGTGCTTAAATAGCTAAACCGGTTTAACATGATTTAGCTAAGAAGGTGATATGGAGACGATCTGGGTACTTGGCGATGCAGTGGTGGATCTGTTGCCCGACGGAGAGGGCAAACTGCTGCAATGTCCTGGCGGCGCACCGGCCAATGTCGCGGTAGGGGTTGCGCGTCTGGGCGGCAGAAGCGCCTTTATAGGCCGGGTGGGCGACGACCCCTTCGGGCGTTTTATGCAAAAAAAGCTTGCGGATGAGCAGGTTAATACAGAATGGCTGCGCCTGGACCCGCAGCATCGCACCTCCACGGTGGTGGTGGATCTCGATAACGACGGTGAACGTTCCTTTACCTTTATGGTTCGCCCGAGCGCTGATTTATTCCTCGACTCTGCCGATCTCCCGCCATTCCGCGCCGGGGAGTGGCTGCACGTCTGCTCTATCGCGCTCAGCGCCGAACCCAGCCGTTCCGCGACGTTTCAGGCGATGTCCGCTATCAGACTGGCGGGGGGATTCGTCAGCTTTGACCCCAATATCCGCGCCGATCTCTGGCACGATGAAGTCGTGCTGCGTCAGTGTCTTGAGCGGGCATTAGCCTGTGCAGATGTGGTGAAAATCTCGGTGGAAGAACTGGCGTTCTTAACCGGAAATGCGCAGGTCCATGAGGGGCTGGCGGCGCTGATGCGCACCTGTCCGGCCAGGCTGGTGCTGGTGACGCAGGGAAAAGAGGGCGTCACCGCCTGGCAGAAAGGTGCGTTGACGCACTATCCTGCATCACCCGTGGAATGCATTGATACCACCGGCGCGGGGGATGCTTTCGTCGCCGGGCTGCTGTTCGGTCTGGCTCGTGATGGCCAGGCCCGTCTCTCAGAGGTCATCACGCTGGCGCAGCGCTGTGGGGCGCTGGCGACAACCGCAAAAGGGGCAATGACCGCGCTGCCTTATCATCACGAACTGTAATTCACCTCTCCAGGCCTCCGGTCGGCGGCCTGAATTGTCGCCTCGATCACACTTACTAAAACGGTTTAGCAAAAAACGTTGCCGATTCAAAATTCAACGGTTTAGTATCATCAGCCTAAACCGGTTTAGCAATTTAGCACTTTCACCGATAGTTATTAGGGATGCGACAAAATGTATAAAAAACGCAGACTTGCCGTGATGATAGGCATGCTGGCCGGGAGTACCTCTGTTTTTGCCCAGACGGATATGACACGTATCGAAGCGCGCCTGGCAGCGCTGGAGCAGCGTTTGCAGGAGGCGGAAACCCGCGCGCAGGTTGCTGAAAAGCGCGCAACGGCAGCGGAACAGAAAACACAGCAGTTGGTGGCTGCGCAGCAGGAAGCGCAGACCTCCACACAGGCGGTGGCGCAACGTACTACGGTGCTGGAAGAAAAAGCCGACCGGACAGGCGGTTTTGAATTTCACGGTTACGCCCGTTCCGGCCTGCTGATGAACGACGCGGCCTCCAGCAGCAAAAGCGGCCCTTATCTGACGCCCGCCGGGGAAACGGGCGGGGCCATCGGGCGTCTGGGGAACGAAGCTGATACCTACGTTGAGCTGAATGTTGAGCACAAACAGACGCTGGAGAATGGTGCGACGACGCGCTTTAAGGCGATGCTGGCCGACGGTCAGAAAACCTATAACGACTGGTCGGCAGACAGCAGCGACCTGAACATTCGTCAGGCCTTTGCCGAGCTGGGCAATTTGCCTGACTTTACCGGTGCGCTGAAGGGCAGTACCTTCTGGGCGGGTAAGCGTTTTGACCGCGACAACTTCGACATTCACTGGCTGGATTCCGACGTGGTGTTTCTCGCCGGGACCGGCGGCGGCGTCTACGACGTGAAGTGGAACGATACGCTGCGCAGTAACTTCTCCCTTTATGGCCGTAACTTCGGCAGCGAAGAGGAGATCGACAACAACGTTCAGAACTACATCCTCAGCATGAATCACTTCGCCGGGCCGGTGCAGATGATGGTCAGCGGCTTACGGGCAAAAGATAATGACGACCGTAAGGACAGCAACGGCGATCCGATTAAAACCGACGCGGCCAATAACGGGGTACATGCGCTGGTTGGTCTGCATAACGAGAGCTTCTACGGCCTGCGGGAAGGTTCCGCCAAAACGGCGCTGCTTTACGGCCACGGTCTGGGCGCCGAGGTGAAAAGCATTGGTTCAGACGGCGCGCTACTGTCAGAAGCCGATACCTGGCGTTTTGCAAGTTACGGTGTCACGCCGCTGGGCGGTGGCTGGCACATTGCGCCCGCCGTGCTGGCGCAAAGCAGTAAGGACCGCTACGTGAAGGGCGACAGCTACGAGTGGGTCACGCTCAATACGCGTCTGATCAAAGAGGTGACCCAGAATTTCGCCCTCGCGTTCGAAGGCAGCTATCAGTACATGGATTTAAGCCCGGAAGGCTACAAGGATCGCAATGCGGTTAACGGTAGCTTCTACAAGCTGACCTTCGCCCCGACGTTAAAGGCGGGCAAAATTGGCGATTTCTTCAGCCGTCCGGAGCTGCGCCTGTTCGCCACCTGGATGGACTGGAGCAGCAAGCTGGATAACTACGCCAGCGATGACGCCTTTGGCAGCAGCGGCTTCAACGCGGGCGGGGAATGGAACTTTGGGGTGCAGATGGAAACCTGGTTTTAACCCTTCACGCTCCCGCATCGCGGGGGCGTTTCGAACACCATAAAAAGAGGTCAGGAAGAGGTATCTATGGATTTTAATCATATTGCGCGCGAGCTTATTCCGCTGCTCGGTGGCAAAGAGAACATTGCCAGCGCGGCACATTGCGCCACGCGCCTTCGTCTGGTGCTGGTCGATGATGCGCTTGCCGACCAGCAGGCTATCGGCAAGGTTGAAAGCGTGAAAGGCTGTTTTCGAAACGCCGGGCAGATGCAGGTGATCTTCGGCACCGGGGTGGTGAATAAGGTTTACGCCGCGTTTATTCAGGCGGCAGGGATTAGCGAGTCCAGTAAATCGGAAGCGGCGGATATTGCGGCCCGCAAGCTGAACCCGTTCCAGCGTATCGCGCGTCTGCTCTCCAACATCTTCGTGCCGATTATCCCGGCGATCGTGGCTTCGGGTCTGCTGATGGGCCTGCTGGGGATGGTTAAAACCTACGGCTGGGTTAACCCGGATAACGCGCTCTATATCATGCTGGATATGTGCAGCTCGGCGGCGTTTATTATTCTGCCGATCCTGATTGGCTTCACCGCCGCGCGGGAGTTTGGCGGCAACCCGTATCTGGGGGCAACGCTCGGCGGCATTCTGACTCATCCGGCGCTGACCAACGCCTGGGGCGTAGCGTCCGGCTTCCACACCATGAACTTCTTCGGTCTTGAAATCGCCATGATTGGCTATCAGGGAACCGTCTTCCCGGTGCTGCTGGCGGTGTGGTTTATGAGCATTGTGGAAAAACAGCTGCGCCGGGCCATCCCGGATGCGTTAGATCTGATCCTGACGCCGTTCCTGACCGTCATTATCTCCGGCTTCATTGCGCTGTTGATTATTGGCCCGGCGGGACGCGCGCTGGGCGACGGGATCTCCTTCATTCTTAGCACTCTGATTGCCCACGCGGGCTGGCTGGCCGGGCTGCTGTTTGGTGGGCTTTATTCGGTGATTGTCATTACCGGCATTCACCACAGCTTCCACGCCATTGAGGCCGGGCTGCTGGGTAATCCGTCGATTGGCGTTAACTTCCTGCTGCCGATCTGGGCGATGGCGAACGTGGCGCAGGGCGGGGCGTGTCTGGCGGTGTGGTTCAAAACCCGCGATGCCAAAATCAAAGCCATTACCTTACCGTCGGCGTTTTCCGCGATGCTGGGCATCACCGAAGCGGCAATTTTTGGCATCAACCTGCGTTTTGTGAAGCCGTTTATCGCGGCGCTGATCGGTGGTGCGGCGGGCGGTGCCTGGGTGGTGTCGGTGCATGTCTACATGACCGCCGTTGGCCTGACGGCGCTTCCCGGCATGGCGATTGTCCAGGCCAGCTCGCTGCTCAACTATATAATCGGCATGGTGATTGCCTTTGGCGTGGCGTTCACCGTCTCTCTGCTGCTGAAATATAAAACGGACTCTGAATAATGACCTTATCTTCCCGCTGGCCTGCCGTGTTGCAGGCCGTTATGCAAGGCCAGCCGCGTGCGCTGGCGGACAGCCACTATCCGCAGTGGCATCCCGCACCGGTGACAGGGCTGATGAACGATCCGAACGGGTTTATCTGGTTTGCCGGGCGCTACCATCTGTTTTATCAGTGGAACCCGCTGGGCTGCGATCATCGCTACAAGTGTTGGGGGCACTTGAGCTCAGCAGATCTGGTGCACTGGCAGCACGAGCCAATGGCGCTGATGCCTGACGAAGAGTATGACCGCAATGGCTGTTACTCCGGCAGCGCCGTGGATAACAACGGCGTGCTGACCCTGTGCTATACCGGCAACGTTAAGTTTGACGATGGCGGCCGCACCGCCTGGCAGTGTCTGGCGGTGCAAAATGACGATGGCACGTTTGCCAAACTGGGACCGGTGTTGCCCCTGCCGGACGGGTACACCGGGCACGTCCGCGATCCGAAAATATGGTGGCATGACGGGCTGTGGTACATGGTGCTCGGCGCGCAGGATCGACAGCAGCGCGGCAAGGTGCTGCTGTTTACGTCAGCCGATTTACACATCTGGGCGTCCTGCGGCGAAATCGCCGGTCACGGCGTCAACGGACTCACGGACGCGGGCTATATGTGGGAGTGCCCGGATCTGTTTGAGCTTGATGGCACACACGTCTTGATCTGCTGCCCGCAGGGGCTGGCGCGCGAACCGCATCGCTATCTCAACACCTATCCGGCCGTCTGGATGCGTGGGGCATTTGATTATCAAACGCCTGCATTTGCGCACGGCGAGCTGCATGAGCTTGACGCCGGTTTCGAATTTTACGCGCCGCAAACCACGGTGGCAGAAGATGGCCGCCGCATCCTCATCGGCTGGATGGGCGTGCCGGACGGCGAAGAGATGCTCCAGCCTACGCGGGCGCACGGCTGGATCCACCAGATGACCTGTCCTCGCGAGCTGCGCTACCGCGACGGTAAGCTCTGGCAAACCCCCGTCCGTGAGCTGGAAACGCTGCGCGAGGATGAACATCTCTGGCAGGGACGCGCCAGCGATGCCCCGGTGCTGGCGGGAGCGCGTCTTGAGTTCGAACTGAGCGCATCGAGCGTGAACGTGGATTTTGCCGGCGCGTTGCGGCTGATTGTGGATGATGAGGGGATCCGCCTGGAACGTGCCAGCCTAGAAGCCGGAGAGACGCTGACCCGCTACTGGCAGGGCAATGTTCATCATTTACGCGTGCTGTGCGACCATTCCAGCGTCGAAATTTTCATCAATCACGGTGAAGGCGTCATGAGCAGCCGCTATTTTCCTGACCATCCGGCCCAGGTACGCTTCGAAGGTGCGTCCGATATCACATTACGCTACTGGTCGCTGCGCAGCTGCATGATAGAATAGAGGTTTTGGCAGCCGGATCTAAGTCGTTGTGAGAAAAACAAAACGCGTCACCATTAAAGATATCGCGGAGCTCGCGGGGGTATCAAAAGCCACCGCCAGCCTGGTTCTGAACGGCCGCAGCAAAGAGCTTCGGGTGGCGGAGGAGACACGCGAGCGTGTGCTGGCGATTGCCAAAGAACATCATTATCAGCCCAGCATTCACGCCCGTTCGCTGCGGGACAACCGCAGCCACACCATTGGTCTGGTGGTGCCGGAAATCACCAACTACGGGTTTGCCGTTTTTTCTCATGAGCTGGAGACCCTCTGCCGCGAGGCGGGTGTTCAGCTGCTGATCTCCTGTAGCGATGAAAATCCGGGCCAGGAGACGGTGGTGGTCAATAACATGGTGGCCCGTCAGGTGGACGGGCTGATTGTCGCCTCCAGCATGCTCAACGACGCCGACTATCAAAAGCTGAGCGAACAGTTGCCCGTTGTGCTTTTTGATCGTCATATGAACGACAGTTCTCTGCCGCTGGTTCTCACCGATTCAATAACCCCAACCGCCACACTGGTGGCCGACATCGCGCGCCAGCATCCGGATGAGTTCTACTTCCTCGGCGGCCAGCCGCGGCTTTCCCCGACGCGTGACCGTCTTGAAGGGTTTAAGCAGGGGCTGCGTGACGCTGGCGTCGAGTTACGTCCGGAGTGGATCATTCATGGTAATTACCATCCGAGCTCCGGCTACGAAATGTTTGCCGAGCTTTGCGCACGCCTGGGCCGCCCGCCAAAAGCCCTTTTTACCGCCGCCTGCGGTCTTCTGGAAGGGGTGTTGCGCTATATGGGGCAACATAATCTGCTGCAAAGCGATATGCGTCTGGCCAGCTTTGACGATCACTATCTCTATGATTCTTTGACCATTCCTGTCGATACCGTTCGTCAGGATAACCGCCAGCTCGCCTGGCACTGCTTTGATCTGATTGGCAAACTGATTGAAGGGGAAACGCCGGAGCCGATCCAGCGTAAGCTAGATGCCACCCTGCAACGGCGATACAAGACCGTGGAGTGACAGGGTAACGTCTGAGGGTGACATCAATAACTTTAATTAATTAAAGATTGGATTCAGCCGATAACCAAAGGGAAATTATATCCCTGAGGTGTGTTATGTCGTTGAAAAAATCATCCCTGATTATCCTGTTTTCCCTGCTTTTCTTCTTTGTGGCCAGCACTATCACCAGCGTTGGGCTCATCATTAAAAGTAATACTTCGCTGGATAATGTGAACAAAGAAATTCAGGTGGTTCTGTCCATTATTGATCCCATTAACCACAGCCGAACCCTGCGGGTCAGGGTTATGGAGTATGTGAAAATGGTGGAAGCGGGGGACGCTACCGATCTGTCTGCGAAACTGGCCTCGGTTAAAGAGGCGCTGACCAAAGCCGATAGTGCATTTTCGGCGTTTATGGCCTCGCCGCGTTTGCCGGACGAAGCCCCGCTGGTCACTGCCTACCAGGAGGCGTGGCAAAACTACCGTAACCAGGGACTGGCGCCTCTCATCGCCGCTGCCGCCGCTCACGATGTGTCGCGGTTCAACGCTCTTATTCCCGTGGTGTCTCGACTCGATCGCCAATATGAAATTGTGCTCGATCAGGTTCTCTCCGTTCACCAGAAGTACGCTAAAACGCTGAACGAGGATGCGAGCCATAATTTCGTGTCGGGTCTGGTTATTATCGCCTGCATTGCGGTGCTGTTCGTGGTGGTGATCTTCGCCGTCAGCCTGCTGATGAAACGCGTGGTCTTTGCGCCGGTGAACCTGGCGCGCGAGCACTGTCGCCAGATTGCGGCCGGGAAGCTGGACGTACCGGTACCGATCAAGCGTGATTCCGGGAATGAAATCAATCACCTGATGTCCTCGATGGAGCAGATGCGCCAGGCGCTGCTCTCCACCATTTCTCAGGTGCGCGATGCCAGCCACACTGTGACGCATGCGGCGCAGGAAATTGCCTCCGGCAATATCGACCTGGCCTCCCGTACCGAGCAACAGGCTTCGGCCCTGACCCAGACGGCCGCCAGCATGGAAGAGCTGAGCGCGACGGTGGCGAATAACACCGACAACGTTTTCCAGGCCGGTAAGCTGGTGCAGGATGCCGTGAAAAATGCCCATACCGGTGAAGCGGTAACCCGTGAAGTCATCGAAACGATGAATACTATCGCGTCCAATTCGAAGCGTATTGAGGACATCACCAGCGTCATCAACAGCATTGCTTTCCAGACTAATATTCTGGCGCTAAACGCGGCCGTTGAAGCGGCGCGTGCTGGCGCGCAGGGGCGAGGATTTGCCGTGGTAGCAAGTGAAGTGCGCACCCTGGCACAAAAAAGCGCGGTGGCGGCGAAAGATATCGAAAGCCTTATCGCCCAGTCTGTTTCCAGCGTGAAAAACGGTGCACAACTGGTGAATCGTTCGGGAGAGGTGATTGATTCTATTATCAGCTCTGTGAATAAAGTGCATACGCTGATGGAACAGATTTCGGTTGCCTCAGAAGAGCAGAGCCGCGGGATCGGTCAGGTTGGGCAGGCCGTAACGGAGATGGACGGTGTGACCCAGCAGAACGCGGCGCTGGTGCAGCAATCCGCCGCCGCCGCCGCCTCGCTGGAGGAGCAGGCGCAGCAGCTGTCCCAGAGTATCTCGAGCTTTAGTTTGCCTGCTACGGCGTGATGTTCAGAAAGGCTCCTGAGGGAGCCTTTTTAATGTCTGCATGTAGCCGCTGCACAATCTCCTTCAGCCATTACTGTTATCCGTACAAAGCCGCTATGACATAAATTTTATCTTTCCCCGGCAATATTTCTGTTCCTCATCCGTCTACCTCATCAGAGACCATAATCATTCAACATAAACGAGGTACACATGAGAAATTTTGATATGCACGGAAAAGGTCACGGGCGTGGTTTGGGCCGCCATCGTATGGGTAAGGGCATCGTGATTGGCGCAGTCCTGTTCGTGGTGCTTGGCCTGCTGGTCATGTCCCTGTGGAACGCGTTGCTCCCGGCCATCCTGGGGGTTAAAGCCATTGGCTTCTGGCAGGCGCTGGGGATCCTGCTGCTGAGCCGCATTCTTTTCGGTGGGCTGGGTTTCCGTCCGGGCATGTTCGGTGCGCACCGCCGTATGCACGAACAATGGATGAATATGAGCCCCGAACAACGTGAGGCCTTCATTCAGCAGCGTCGGGCGGGATTTGGGCGCCACGGTCATTGCCGGTGGCACGATGGCCGGGATGAAAAGCGAGATGATAACGGTGCAAAAGCGCCGGAAGCCGAGTGAGCGATATGAAAGCCGGTGAGGCGGGGGAATCATTACTGATCTCGGCACTCAATGCCTGCCGCGCGCGGCTAAAAGCCTTCATTCGCGGACGGACTGCGGTTCGTGATGATGTCGATGATATTCTTCAGGAAGTGACCTGGCAGTTGATGAAAGTGGAACAACCGGTCGAGAACGTCGCCGCCTGGCTGTTTCGCGCCGCACGAAATGAGATGATCGACCGGGCACGAAAAAAGCACGAGGTTTCACTGCCGGGGTACCTGACAGCAGATGACGAGGACTTTCCGGAGCAGGAGATTGCAGAAACGTTATTCGGCGTACCGCAAACGCCGGAGGAGGAGTATCTCAACATGCTGCTATGGGAGGAGTTGGGGCAAGCCCTGTCGGAACTGCCGCCACCTCAGCGCGAGGTGTTTGAAAAAACGGAATTTGAGGGCTACAGCATGAAGATGCTGGCAGAGGAAACAGGCGACAGTGTGCAGGCGTTATTATCCCGCAAACACAAAGCCGTGCGATTTTTGCGTAGTCGCCTCAAGGATATTTATGAAGCGTTGACAGGACAATAAACTTCGACCACTCTGAAAAACAATATCTTAGAGGGGTCGTTATGCTTCAACGGTTAGCAAAGAAAAAGGTGCTGTTACTCTCTGCTCTGATGGTTTCAGGGCTGGTCAGGGCAGAGGAGTCGCTTCCGGATGTGGTGAAGCACTTCAGTGAACAGCAGGACATCAAAATCATCAAGAAAATTGACGCCCCCGGCGGCGCGCCAGCGTGGCTGGGGAAATATCAGGACATGGGCGTGACGCTCTTTCTGACCCCTGACGGAAAGCACGTCGTGTCTGGCTATCTGTATGATGAGAAGGGAACCAACCTCAGCGAGGCCTTTTTCCAGAAAGAGATCTACGCCCCGATGGGCCGCGAGATGTGGAAAAAGCTCAATGCGGCGCATCCCCTGAAAGAGGGCGCGGAGAGTGCCCCGCGCAAAGTCTTTGTCTTTGCCGACCCGTTCTGCCCGTACTGCAAGCAGTTCTGGGCTGAAGCGCAGCCGTGGGTGAAGGCTGGCAAGGTTCAGCTCAATACGCTGCTGGTTGCATTTCTTAACCCGAACAGCGGGCGTAACGCCTCCGCGATCCTGAATGCGAAAGATCCGGTGTCGGCCTGGAAAACGTACGAGCTGTCCGGCGGGAAAAAGCTGCCGAAACCTGAAGCTGCGGCTTCCCGGGAAACCGTTGAGATCCTGCAAAATCACCAGACGCTAATGGACAGTCTCGGCGCGAATGCCACACCGGCTATTTATTACCTGAATGAGCAAAACGAACTGCAACAGGTCGTGGGTATGCCAGACGCAAAACAGCTTGAGGCGATGTTCGGGCCGAAGCCGTAAAAGAAAGGCAGAAACAGAACGTTTCTGCCTTTTTTCAGTCAATTACCCCAGCGTCCCCGGAGGTAATTTACCGCCTCCTGCGTCTGCAGCTGGTTAAGATAGTCTTCACGGAACAGGATGGTGCCCTTAACGTCTGGCAGTGAATCGTTGAGGTCGAGCTGTTTTTTCAGCTCCGGTACGCCGCCGTTCACCGTCCAGTCCGGTTCGTTTCTGGAAGGCGCGCCCACTTTGTAGAACGCGATCCCGATATACAGGCGGGTATGGGTCGGTTTCACCACGTCAGCCCACCATTTTGTCAGCACATCGTAACGTGCCGCGTCGCGGGCGAAGGGCCAGTAGATCTGCGGCGCAATGTAATCCAGTAAACCCTGCTGTACCCATTTGCGCGTGTCAGCGTAGGATTCATCATAGGCTGCGGCACCGCGCGTGTCCGAGCCTGCCGGGTCGAAGGAGCGATTGCGCCAGACCCCCGCCGGGCTAACGCCAAATTCGATCTCAGGTTTAGCCTGCTTGATCGCCCTTGAAACCTGCACAATCAACTGCTGCGTATTGTGTCGACGCCAGTCCGCTTTTGACGCAAATCCTTCGCCATAGCGCCTGAAGGTCCAGGCATCATTCAGGGTGGACCCCGGCGTCTCGGTGTAAAAATAGTCATCGAACTGAACGCCGTCGACAGGGTAGTGATTTACCACTTCCATCACCACCTGGGTTATCCAGTCCCGCACGTCGGGAATGCCCGGGTCGAGAACAAAACGATCCCCCGAGGTGCGGATCCACTCCGGATGCTGGACGTACACGCTGGAAGGATGAAGCGACGAGGTGCGATTAAGCGCGGCGATGGTCGACGGCTTCGTGTTGGTGGAAACGCGGTACGGGTTAAACCAGGCATGAACCTTCATCCCGCGCTTGTGCGCTTCATCCAGCATAAACTGAAGCGGATCGTAACCGGGATCTTCCCCGATAGTCCCCGTCAGGGTATCTGACCAGGGCAGTATTTTAGAGGCCCACAGCGCCGTACTGTCCGGTTTTACCTGAAAGAAGACGGTGTTGATCCCAAGTTTTTTCAGCTTATCGAGCTTGTCCGTCAGCGCCCGCTGTTGCTGGGCGATACGCTGGTCCGCGCTACGGCCATTCACCGATGACACGGGAGGCCAGTCGAGACGGGAGACGGTCGCCAGCCAGATCCCGCGCATGGGTTCGTTAGTCTGCTGTAGAGGTTTCGCCTGCGGCAGCGGGGTAACGAGTGATTTGGGTGGTTTGGAAGTGCAACTTACCAGTAAAAGCGCGCAGCCAAGCAGCGCGCCAGTCCGTTTTACGTGTCGCATCATTTGCGTGTTAGCTCCTGGGTGTCCGGCTATCCGTCCAGGGATTAAACGCCGGTTCGTCCTGTTCCCTGTTACCGTCATCGTGAAGAGAGTCGAGGTAGAGGGCTTCAACTTCCGCCCGCGCCCATGGGGTGCGGCGCAGGAACTTCAGACTCGATTTAACACTCGGGTCCTTGCGAAAACAGTTGATTTTGATTCGGTTGCCCAGTTCATTCCAGCCATATCGCGCAACCAGCGCGTTAACCTGCATTTCGAGGGTTACGCCATGCAAAGGATCGTTGGAAATATGTGCTGTCATAGGCGTCCGGTAGTCTCATTTTTTATGGGGATGTGATAAACGCTCAAAGGTTACAAGAAAGCAGGGGACGCGGCAATTTCAGCGTGAGGTTCTTCACCCGTGAAGAGTGAAGAAGATTTTCCGGTTAACGCTATTTTTTAAACAGTTCAGGCGCCCACGGCGTCGGGTCTACCTCCATAAAGGGCGCACGCTCAAAGCGGGACTTCAGCGCCCAGGGCACCGTACAGTCGAAAATCGTTTTGCAGGTGATCCCGTTGCCACGAATGGAGGGGCTGTAGTCTGGGGCCTGAGACGGATCGAGCTGGTGTCCGCGGATCCCCGGCAGATGGGTGATGCTGACATCGCCCTGCATACGGGTGGTCATCGCCCACAGGATGTCGTCGCTGTCGAAAATATCCACATCTTCGTCGACGAGAATAATGTTTTTAAGCTCGGAATAGGTGGCTAACGCGATGAGTGCCGCCTGACCCTGACGCCCTTCGTCAGAGGGCTGGCGTTTTTTCACCTGCAATACGCCAAGGAACTTGCCGCCGCCAGCGGTATGCGCATAGACGTTTTGCAGAAAACCGGGGATGGCTTCTTCCACCGCATTACGGATGCTGGCCTCCGTTGGCAAACCGGCCAGCGTGGTGTGCTCCTCGCCCGGTCCTACCAGGGTTTGCAGGATCGCCTGATGACGCATCGTGACGGCCTTCACTTTGATTACCGGTAAGGAGGGGTTAGCTTCCCCGCAGTAGCCGGGAAATTCCGGCATCGCGTGCCCGGTGTGGGTATGCTGATCTTCTTCTACACGCACGCCCGGCAGCAGTTCGCCTTCGATGATAATTTCCGCACGCGCTATCGCTTTTTCATTTACGGCCACACCCTGCACCAGCTCTACGGGGGTCTGACGTAACGCGCCGGCGACACCCAGCTCGTTGTAGCCGAAGGGCGTGGTAGGGGCTTCGAAACAGGCGCCAATATAGATAGCGGGATCGAGACCCATATTGATCGTGACCGGCAACGGTTTGCCCGCCTCCTCGGCTTTCTTACGGAACACTTCAATATGGCGGCCTGCGGCAAGGAACATGGAGAGCTCATCGCGCTCCTGCACGCAGAGACGGTGAATAGTGACATCGGTCAGTGAGGCATCTTCCGGATCGCTTGCCAGCACCAGCCCCAGACAGAAGAACGGACCGGCATCTATCGGCGTGTTGGTCGGTGCCGGAAGCAATTTACGCAGATCGAAGTCCGGATCGTCGGCATAAAACACCTGTTCCTGACACGGCGCCTGTGCCGCCGGAACCACAACGGGAGCAATCGGGTTTTTCACGGCCTGGCCGACATGTTTTGCCAGTTCAGAGGGCTCGCAGCCCAACAGGAGCGCCGCCCGCTCGCGGCTGGCGTGCATTCCGACCAGAATACGCGAGTCGGGATATCCCTTAATAGCGTTAAACATCATCGCCGGGCCAATGCGCGTCGGACGTTTTACCGTGCCGCCAGCACCAATATGCCGGTACACACCCGCCAGCTCCGCGTCAGGATTGACCGGATGGCTGGTTTCAAGGTATTGACCTTCATGGCGTTTGAGCAGTTCGATAGCACTTCTGAGATCGTTGATGTGTTTTTTCATATTTCCCTCCTCGGATGAAGGCTTCCATTCTTAACCGGAAGAAGAGGGCTATCAATTGCATCATTTATGCTATTTTAATATGAATTTTATTATCAATAATAAAGGCATGGTATGCAGTTTCGACTGATGCGCAATTTTATCGTGGTGGCGGAAGAGCTTCACATGCATCGGGCGGCGGAGCGCCTTAACATGGCGCAGCCAGCGCTGAGCCAGCAGATAAAAACGCTTGAAGATCGTCTTGGGGTCTTGCTCTTTAGCCGGGCGAATCGTCGCCTGACGCTGACGCCAGCCGGTGAGGCATTTCTCATTAAAGCCAGAGTCGCGATTTTAATGACCGATCAGGCGATTCTGGATGCCAGACAGACGGCCAGAGGGGAACAGGGCGTGCTGAATCTCGGATGTGTTTCAAGTGCGATATTCGACAGTAAGCTACCCGCCGCGCTGCGGCTTTTACATGAGAAATGGCCCGCCATCAGCCTTTCTATGATGACGGGTAACGTGCAAACCCTTTATACCGGCGTGCAAAGCAACCAGCTGGATGTGGCCATTATTCGTGCCCCGTTACCGCTATTGCCTGACGATCTGCAAAGCCGTCCATTTACAACGGAAAAGGCCGTGCTGGCCTTACCTCGTCAACATAGCCTGGCGGGCTCCGCCGCGCTGACGCTTGCGTCGGTGAAAGAGGAGAAGTGGATCGCCCTGCGCGACCCGGAGGGGATGGGGCTGGAGCAATATTTCTATGATGCCTGCCACAGCGCGGGCATACAGCCTGACGTTGTGCAAAATGCCACCGATGTCCCCACGGTGATAAGTCTCGTCTCGGCAGGGTTTGGCATCGCCATGCTGCCGGCTTCAGCGAAGGCGATATGCGTACAAAACGTCGTCTTTGTGGATATTCTTGACCGACTCCGGAAGAGCGAGCTGACGCTGGTTTGCCACCGGATTATTCGCTCTGAGATCCTGAAAAAATTGATGAGCATCCTCGATCATACCTGACGTCCGGCGGCCTGAAGAAGCTGTTCTCGCAGCCAGCGGTTAGCCGGATCCTGGCTGTTTTTTGGGTGCCAGTACATACCGATGACGATCGGAGGGAGATCCAGCGGCGGCGGAAAAATATCAAGCGTTTGCGTGAACCGTAGCAACATGCGTCTGGGTAGGGTGCAGAGCAAATCGGTACCGGCAACAATCGCAGGCGCCATCGCATAGCTTTGCGTCGACATCACCACGTTACGCTGGTGGCCAAGCCCCGCCAGATGCTGATCGACAAAGCCCGCGAACGGGTCGCCCTCGGATGAAACCACCAGGTGGGAAAGGCTACAATAGCTTTCCAGATCCATCGGCCCCGTACCGCGCGGATGGCCTTTTCGCTGGGCTGTGGCATATTCATCGTCAAACAGCTTGCGTCTGACCCATGCATCGTGCGCCCCCGCGTTAACGCCGACATAAATATCCACATCGCCATTTTCCATCTGCGCTGGCAGCAGCGGGGTTTCCGGGAGCGAAAACGCAGGCGGATGCCTGGTGCTGCGCTGCTAATCTGATTCTGCAACTCTGCCCCCAGCATCAGCGCCGGGTTCTCGTGCAGGGCAATCACAAAGGTGCGGGTGCTGTTATGCGCGTTGAACGTGGTGGGTTCAAGCATCGCCGGCTGGCTGATGCCCAGCCGCGCGGCGGCATGGGTGATATTCTGATCCCTGAGTAACGCATCCAGCGTCAGGATCAGGTCCATATCCATATCGGAGGAGGGCATCTTATTGTGCGTCATAGCTTGCTGCCGTTATTCAACAGGGAAGGTTAGCCATTGCCAGAAAAGCAGTCACTGCATTACCTGGCTCCTGCATGCGGCTGATCATGACCAGATTTGCGGTCAACGCCTGAGCATTCAGGTTGCGGTAAATCAGTCCGGGTATTTGCACCTGTTGCAGGGGGGCGGGAACCAGCGCCAGACCGAGCCCGGCTGCGGCAAATGCCAGAACGCTTAGCGTACTGTTTGAACGATGTGCCACGCAAAAACCATCCCCGAGCTGCTGCGCCAGCAGCACAGTCAGATTTTCATTGGCGTCATGCGCGTCGTACAGGACCAGGGGATGACCGGCGAGCATTTCAACGGAGAGGTGCGGATGGATGGCTAAGGGATGATCGTCACACATTGCGATTATCATCTCCCAGTTTCCGGTTTTCTGCACCCTGATCTGCGGATCGGCTGTCGTACTGTTATCCGGTGTATAACCGACATCAATATGCCCTGCGAGGATCGCAGCTACCTGTTTCTGGGGAGCGATTTCCTGAATGGTGACTTCTGCATCCGGATGGGTTTTACGGAAGCGACGTACATCGGTAATCATTTTGCCACTAAAAATGGCGTTACCGGCAAAACCGACCCGTACACGCCCTGTCTCTCCCCGTATCGCACGCTGGACTGCCAGACGCGTGTGTTCCATCTGTTCCAGCATCAGTCTGGCTTCGCTGAGAAGAAGCGATCCGGCCTCAGTAAGTTCCACACGACGGCTGGTGCGGATAAACAGCGGACCGCCTAACTCGGTTTCAAGGGCTTTAATCTGCATGCTGAGCGCAGGCTGAACAATATTGAGTCGCTCAGCCGCGCGTCCAAAATGCTCTTCCTCTGCAACAGCCAAAAAATAGCGTAAGTGCCGGAGTTCCATTGCCACCCTGTCTCATCATTAAAAATGATTGTTTAGTAAAATATATATATTTGAGTATAAACCGCTTCACGGCCAAACTGAACGCATCAACTCAAACAGGAATCAAACAATGCAAACTCACCAACTGCAAGACCGTCAGGATCTTAACGACCTCATGAATGGCTGGATGCACCGCGACCTGGGCGAATGGGAGCAGCTGCGTAATCTTTTTCATCCGGACGGCACAATCGAAATTACGTGGTTCGAAGGGCTCGCGAGCGATTTTGTCGAGGGTTCCATGCGTATGGGCGCTTCAGATTTGCGCACAAAACATATGATTGGCTCGCCCGTCGTCACTTTTAACGACCGCGGCGACAAAGCGATTCTTGAAACCAATGCGATGATCATCGCTGAAAATATAAAACTTAATATTGGATGCGAATGCCACAATCGTTTCTACGATCTGGCAGAAAAGAGAGAGGGCGTATGGAAACTGTTCCATCGTCAGAGTATCTACGACATGGGTATTTTCACCTTTCCGCTGGGCCCGGTTGAGATTGATTCAAAAATTGCTGCCAACTATCCGCGGGAATATGCCGCGCTAGCTTATCTGCTGGAACAAAGCGGTTTCCCCCTCGGCCGCGTATTTGCCACGCGTGACAGTGAACTAGAAGCGAATATGAAAGCGAACGCAAAAAAATGGCTGGCTGTCTGACAGGTTGAGCGCAGGGCCGAACAGATTTCGCCGGCTGGTTAATACCCGGCCGCGGGGCCCTGGGCGTGAGATAGCGGTCCCAGGCTGAAATATTTAGCCTGGGACGCAGAGACTCTCTTATTGGGCGTCCCGGTTGGTATAGGTCACCGGAACCCACGCGTAGCCTTCCCGCTCACCTTTCTTCACATACCCGATCCCGGGGAAAGGCAGATGTGGCGCCGCAATCAGATCTTTGTTTTTCATAAACTCAGCGAACGCTGCGTTGCGTACCCGGGCGGCTCCGTCCTGATCCTCATCGTAAGCAATCGTCACGTTGGGCTGTGGGAACTGAACCGCGGCAACGTGAATGATGTCGCCGACAAAGGTAATTTTTTCACCTTTGCTCTCCAGCGTGTAGAACGCGGACCCTGGGGTGTGGCCCGGGTGAACCGTACCGCTGATGCCCGGCAGAAGCTGTTCCGTCCCGGAGAAAGTCTTCACTTTTCCGGCATCCAGATAGGGCTTTAAGGTCTTGTGCGCGACGTCGAAGTAGTTCTGGTCATAGCCAGATTTTTTCTGGTTCTCGTCGTTAAAGAAGAAATCGATATCCGGTTTGCCGACATACACCTGTGCGCGGGTAAATACGCGCTGACCGTCTTTGACCAGGCCGCCTGCATGATCGGAGTGCGCGTGGGTGATCAGGATATCGGTGATGTCCTGCGGCCTGATGCCCTGCGTCGCCAGGCTTTCAATCAGCCGCCCGCCTTTGCCGGGGCCAAAAAGCTGACCGGAGCCGGTATCCACCAGAATTTTGTGGCCGGGCATAGCGATATAGAACGCGTTAATCGATGCTTCCACCGGATTGGCCTGGAAGTTTTTGGCCAGTAACGCATCGGTATTTTCCGCCGTCGTCCGGCGCAGTAAGGCGTGCAGGTCCTGCGGCACGCTGCCGTCCGTAAAGGCGGTGACAATCGTATCGCCAACCTGAACGCTGTAGCCGCCGGCCTGCTGTTTCACCACATGCTGCGGAACGCTGGCCACCGCGTGGATCGCGGGAAAGAATAAAACCGAACCGGTCAACAGGGTTGATAACGCAAGTTTTTTCACAGTAAACATGATGGGCTCCTCAATAGTAAGTTCATCATAGTTCAACTGAGATTTTTGAGAACAGCAGGGAAGTGAATGTGACCTATCCATGAAATGGATAGGTCTGAGAGGATGCTTTACAGCACGCCGGTACCGCCGTCAGAGCACCATACTTGTCCGGAGGCGTATGAGCAGGTATCTGAGGCAAAAAGCACATACAGCGGTGCGATTTCAACCGGCTGGCCCGGTCGGCCCAGGGGCGTATCTTCCCCGAACTTCTGAACTTTGGACTGCGGCTGACCGCCGCTGGACTGAAGAGGCGTCCAGTATGGACCTGGCGCGACGGCATTCACCCGAATGCCACGCGGCCCCAACTGCTGAGCCAGAGACTTGGTAAATGCCACGTTACAGGCTTTGGTCTGCGCATAGTCCACCAGGATCGCGCTCGGTTTAAACGCCTGAACGGAAGTGGTGTTGATGATCACGGCGCCTTCCTGCAAATGGCGCAGCGCAGCTTTAGTGATCCAGAAGGGGGCATAGACGTTGGTTTTAAACGTCGCGTCGAAATCTGCCGTGGTGAGATCGTCGATCGATTCGCAGTACTGCTGGCGTCCGGCGTTGTTCACCAGGATATCCAGGCCACCCAGTTCCGCGACGGCTTTTTCCACCAGCGTATCGCAGAACGACTCCACGCGAATGTCGCCGGGAATGGCGACCGCTTTACGGCCTTCGGCCCGAATCAGCGCAATGACCGATGCCGCATCGGACTCCTCTTCCGGGAGATAGCCAATAGCCACATCTGCACCTTCACGGGCATAGGCGATCGCTACCGCGCGACCAATTCCGGAATCACCGCCGGTAATCAGCGCTTTTTTTCCTGCCAGTTTTCCTGACCCGATATAACTTGTTTCACCATGATCCGGTATTGGCTTCATTTCAGATGCCAGCCCGGGGGCCCTTTGCGGTTGTTCAGCAAACGGTGGACGAGGGTAATGCAGCGTGTGATTATTTCCTGTAGACATACCGGCCTCCTTAATAGTGAATTCCAAGATTAGTCGTTAATTAAACGTAAGCGGGCAAAATTGACAAATTCAGACAAATCTATCTTCTGGTAGCGGATATAAAATATTTTCTCAAGCCAGCATGTAATACCAGAAAAGGGCGACCTCATCTTTTTCCGGCAGGGCGTTGTAAAGGTAGCGATCGTAACCGCCGAGAATAAACCCATAGTGACGATAGAACTGACAGGCAGAAACATTAACGTTCTGCGTCTCCAGCCGTAACCCGGGCGCATTGAGGCTTCGCGCCCAGACGTGGGTGGCGGACATCAGCTTGTGCGCCGCGCCCGTACGGCGTTTTGAACGCTCCACGGCAATGTAATCCACCGAAATAAATTTATTCCAGTTGCAGGACGCGGTAATAAAACCGGCGATTTCACCGTCATCCGTTTCGGCGATAAGAAATATTGAATCCGGATTAACGCAATGATTTTCCAGCGTCTGGAGATCAAGTTCATAGGTTTTAAGATAAGGTTCGGTCAGCGCCTCGATATGCAAATCACCATTGAGAAATGGCTCTCTGGCAATCTCATCAACCTTGAAAGAAAAATCACAACATTCAAGGCGGGCGAGGTCTGTACTTAATCCTTTTCGAATATGCATAGTATTCCTTAAGTGGGAGTTATAAATAGATAATAGACGAAGCGGCATCCCCTGCTGGCATAACACTCTGTAGATCCTGGTCTAAGCTTGTATTTCGTTCCGCGTAAAAGGTGGTCATTCGAGGACAATGAATGGAATTCAGAACATGTCGCAGGCACTGGGGTGCTGAGTTTATTTCCGATGACGTTGTACGTTTTCGCGTCTGGGCAGAAGGGCAGAAAGATCTCACATTACGTTTAACCGATACCGATATTCCCATGGCGGCGGTGGGCGACGGTTGGTTTCAGATTGACGTGCCCGGCGTCAGGCACGGTACGACCTATCAGTTTGTTTTACAGGATGGAATGGCGGTGCCGGATCCGGCCTCACGCGCGCAGCAGGCTGACGTCAACGGCCCGTCGGTGGTGATCGACCCGCGTCGCAGCCAGCCCACTCAGCGGGAATGGCAAGGACGACCGTGGGAAGAGACGGTGATCTACGAGCTGCATATCGGCACCTTCACCGGGGAAGGAACCTTCAGGGCGGCCATCGACAAACTGCCTTATCTGGCCGGGCTGGGTATTACGCAACTGGAAGTGATGCCCGTGTCCCAGTTCGGGGGCGCGCGCGGATGGGGGTATGACGGCGTACTGCTGTATGCCCCGCACTCGGCTTATGGCACACCGGATGATTTTCATGCCTTCATTGATGCCGCCCACGCGCTCGGGCTTTCCGTGGTGCTGGATATCGTACTCAACCACTTTGGCCCGGAAGGTAATTACCTGCCGTTGCTCTCGCCAGCGTTTTTCCATCGGGATCGTATGACCCCGTGGGGCAACGGTATTGCCTATGAGGTTGAGGCCGTCCGGCAATACATCGCCGAGGCGCCGTTATTCTGGCTCTCGGAGTATCATCTTGACGGTCTGCGCTTCGACGCCATCGACCAGATCCATGACGACGCTGAGACCCATATTCTTCCCGAGATAGCGCAACGGATCCGCGACGCATTTCCGGATCGGCATATCCATCTGACCACCGAAGACAGTCGCAACGTGATTTTCCTGCATCCGCGCGATGAGCATGGTCAGACGCCGCTTTTCACCGCCGAATGGAATGATGATTTTCACAACGCCGCGCATGTCTTCGCGACCGGGGAATCACACGCCTATTATCAGGATTTTGCCTTTGAGCCGGAGAAAAAACTGGCGCGGGCGCTGGCAGAGGGCTTTGTCTACCAGGGGGAAATCTCGCTTCAGACCGGAAAGTCGCGCGGGGTAGAGTGTCGCGAGCAACCTCCGCAGTTTTTTGTCGATTTTATTCAGAATCACGACCAGGTCGGCAACCGTGCCCAGGGGGAGAGGCTTATCTCTCTGGCAGGCGCGGATAAAACGCGTGTGCTGTTTGCGGCGCTGCTTATGTCGCCCCATATTCCGCTGCTGTTTATGGGCGAGGAGTATGGCGAAACGCATCCGTTCCTCTTTTTCACCGACTTCCACGGCGACCTGGCGAAAGCCGTGCGGGAAGGGCGCGCGAAAGAGTTTACCGGCCATGCCGGGCACGATGAAACCGTACCGGACCCCAATGACGTAAATACCTTTATGCGGTCGAAGCTTGACTGGAACAAGGCAGACACGGAGGAAGGCAGGGCGTGGCTGCACGCTACGCGCGAACTGATTGCGCTGCGTCAGCGCTTTATCGTCCCGCTACTGAAACAGCGGGGCGCCGTGGAGGGTAACGTCCTGCAAACGGCGCTCGGCATGGTTGCCGTGAGCTGGCGTTTCCCGTCCGGTACGCTGTCGCTGGCGCTGAATATCGGCAAAAAGCCGCTCGCCTTACCGAACCTGCCCGGAAAAACGATCTTTAGCTGGCCGGAGGCAGTCGATAACCTGCCGCCAAACAGCATTGTTGTTCGCTTAGCTGATGGAGAAGCAGCGCTATGATCCCTTCCTCTACTTACCGAATTCAGTTTCGCAACGGCATGACCTTCGATCGCGTGGTGGACCTGATTCCGTATATGAAAGACCTTGGAATTAGCCATCTTTACGCGTCGCCTGTTTTCACCGCAACCACGGATTCCACCCACGGCTATGACGTGACCGACCCCAACGAAATCGACCCGGCGATTGGCGGGCGGGAAGGGTTTGACCGCATGGCGGCAGCGCTGAAACAGGCGGGGATGGGGCTGATTCTGGATATCGTTCCTAACCATATGTCGACCTCGCTGGAAAACCGCTGGTGGCGCGATGTTATAGAACAAGGCAGGCAGAGCCGCTATGCGGCGTATTTTGATATCGACTGGTCCCGACCGCTGACGTTGCCGTTTCTTGGCGACACCTTTGAAGCCGAGCTGGAGCGGGGGGCTATCACCTTAAAACGTGACAGTGTCACCAACAGCGCAGCGCTGGTTTACTATGATACCGCCTATCCGCTTAATCCCGGCACGTATGCCGAAGGCAAGAGCATCGCTGAGATCCACGAGGCGCAAAGCTGGCGGCTGATGTCCTGGCGGGAAGCGCCGAAACAGCTTTCATGGCGGCGCTTTTTTGAAATCACCGGGCTGGTCGGCGTGCGGGTAGAGGATGAGGCGGTCTTCGCAGACACGCACCGCCTGATCCTTGAGCTTGTTCACGCCGGGGTTGTCGACGGCCTGCGCATTGACCATGTGGACGGGCTTGCCGATCCGCTGGGCTATTTGCAGCGCCTGCGTGCGGCGACCGGGCCGGATTGCTACATCACGGTTGAGAAGATCCTCGCCAAAGGGGAACAGCTTCCTCCGGAGTGGCCGGTCTCGGGTACTACGGGCTATGAGTTTATTGCCTCGCTGGCGGAAGTGCTGGTGGATGATACCAACCTCTCGCGACTGGAGACGCTCTACGACGAGACGCTGGGTACGACCGTGGACAGGCAGGCGGAACTTCGCAAAGCCAAAGGGCTGATGACCGATCGTAATTTTGAAGGTGAATTTACCACGCTGCTCAAAATCGCCAGCGAGCTGGCCGGGCATAACGGCGCCGAAGTGGAGCATGAGGATATCCGCCATGCCCTGCGCGAGCTGCTTATCGCGTTTCCAGTGTATCGCACCTACGGCACCGGAGAGGGGCTGACGCCACCGGATGTGGCGCTGCTCAGTCGCGTGGTCGCCAGCGTCGACACCTCTGAACCCGCGCTCAGCCTGATCGTGCGTATTCTTACCGGCGATCTGCCGGAGGATGACCACGCGCTGGCCTCGCTTTTCCGCACCCGTTTTCAGCAACTGACCGGGCCGCTGATGGCGAAATCGGTAGAGGATACGCTGTTCTTTCGCCATAACCTGGAGCTGGCCCTGAACGAAGTCGGCGCTGACCCGACGCCGCGCGCATTTTCACTTTCCCGTTTTCATCAGGAGATGCGCATTCGTCTTGCCCGCCAGCCCGATGCGCTGCTGGGAACCTCCACCCACGACACCAAACGCGGCGAGGATGCTCGAGCGCGTCTGTATACGCTGACGGAAGCGCCAGATCTGTGGGGAGAAAACCTGGCGCGCTGGCGGCAGATGAACCAGACGCAGGTCCGATTCCTCAACGACGGCACCGCGCCGAACGCCGCCGACACCTGGATGATCTTCCAGGCGCTGGCGGGCGTCTGGCCAGCCACGCTGTCGCCAGACGATCATGATGGTCTTAAGTCACTGGAAGAGCGTTTCCTCGGCTTTATTGAGAAAGCCCTGCGCGAGGCCAAGCAGCGTACCGACTGGATCGACAGCAACGAAGGGTACGAGAGCGTGGTGCTGGACTACGTGCGCCATCTGCTCTCCCCGGATAACACCCTGTTCCTGCGTGATTTCAGTGCCGCACTCCAGCCGTTTATTCGGGCTGGGTTAATGAACAGCCTGAGCCAGACGGTGATCAAGCTGACTGCGCCAGGCGTACCGGACATCTACCAGGGCAGCGAAGGGCTTAACTTCAGCCTGGTCGACCCGGATAACCGCCGCGAACCGGATTTCACCGCGCTGGCGGAAAACCTCAGCGTAGCGGATGGAACCATTTTTAACGATGCGCAACGCTGGCGAGACGGCAGCGTGAAGCAGTACGTCACCGCCACGCTGTTACGGCTGCGGCCGCATTACCCCGCGCTTTTCCGCTACGGCGACTGGCTGCCGCTGAAGGTGACCGGCGAGCGGGAGGAGAATCTGATCGTTTATGCCCGCATAAAAGATGACGAGGCGCTGATCGTCGCCGTGCCGCGTCTGGTGTTTGACGTCACCGACAATGCGATGCTGTGGGCCAATACTACGGTGGCCATACCCCAGGAGCTGGCCGGGAAGCACTACCGGGATCTGTTTACCGGTGAGCGCCGCCTTCTGCCAGAGACGCTGGATTTAACGTCTGAAAAGGGATGTTTGTTGGTTCTGCTTACCTGCGACTAATCGAGGAGAACAAAAATGCCAAAGGATACAACGTTTGAAATTCGGGCCGGTCATGGCCAGCAGTTGGGCGCAAATTATGACGGGAAAGGGGTGAACTTCGCTCTGTTTTCCGCCCACGCGGAGCGGGTAGAGCTGTGTCTGTTTGATCCTTCGGGAAAAACAGAAATAGCCCGCCTGGAACTGCCGGAATATACCCATGAGGTCTGGCACGGCTATGTGCCGGATCTGAAACCGGGGGCGCTGTATGGTTACCGTGTGTATGGCCCTTACGATCCGGAGAACGGTCACCGCTTCAATCCCAATAAGCTGCTTATTGACCCCTATGCCCGTGAACTGGTGGGTGACATTGAGTGGAACGATGCCCACTTCGGCTATGAGCTGGGACACGATGAGCTGGATCTCAGCTTTGATACGCGAGACAGCGCGCCGTTTACGCCCAAATGTAAGGTCATCGACCCCAATGCCGTCGACTGGCAAGACTCCCGCCGACCCCATATCCCGTGGCCGCATACCGTGGTTTATGAGAGCCACGTAAAAGGCTTTACCCAGCTTAACCCGGCTATTCCGCCTGAATTGTGCGGTACGTTTGAGGGGATGGGGCATAAAGCGTCGGTGGAGTATATCAAAAGCCTCGGCATTACCTCGGTCGAGCTGCTGCCGGTTCACTGGTTCCCTGACGATCAGCACCTGCTCAATCGCGGCCTGAAAAACTTCTGGGGCTATAACTCGCTCGGTTTCTTTGCGCCAGCGTCCCGCTATTACGGCCCGGCGGGGATCAAGGGTTTCCGCGACATGGTGCGTGCCTATCATGACGCGGGCATCGAGGTGATCCTCGACGTGGTCTATAACCACACGGCGGAGGGCAACGAGCTGGGGCCAACCCTGTCGTTTAAGGGGATTGATAACTTCTGCTATTACCGCACCATGCCGGATCAGCACCGGTATTACATCAACGACACCGGCACCGGAAACACCGTTAATACTTCACACCCGCGCGTATTGCAGATGGTCATGGACTCCCTGCGTTACTGGGCGGAATCGATGCAGATTGACGGTTTCCGCTTTGACCTCGGGACCATTCTCGGACGTGAGCCGGAGGGGTTCGATCCGCGCGGCGGCTTCTTCGATGCCGTGACCCAGGATCCGGTGCTGTCGAAGCTGAAGCTCATCGGTGAGCCGTGGGATATCGGCCCCGGCGGGTATCAGGTGGGAGGCTTCCCGCCTGGCTGGGGTGAGTGGAACGACAAATACCGCGATACGGTACGTGAATACTGGAAGGGGGATAACGTCTCTAACGATTTTGCCGCCCGTCTGTTAGGGTCCGGTGATTTGTACGATCTGCGCGGGCGTCGTCCGTGGGCCAGCGTCAATTTTATTACCGCGCATGACGGCTTCACGCTGAACGACCTGGTGTCGTATAACGAGAAACATAACGCCGATAACGGGGAAGATAATAACGACGGACATAACGATAACCGGTCGTATAACTACGGCGAAGAGGGGCCGACGGAGAATCCGGATATCATCGCCACCCGCGAGCGGCAAAAGCGCAACTTCCTCACCACGCTCTTCTTCTCGCACGGCACGCCGATGCTGCTGGCAGGTGATGAATTTGGCCGGACGCAAAAGGGCAATAATAACGGCTATTGTCAGGACAGCGAGATCTCCTGGGTAAACTGGGAAGGACTCACTGAAAACGACGAGAAGCTGCGCGACTTTACCCGTCAGTTGATTGCCCTGCGCGCGACGCAGCCGCTGCTGCGACGTGAGAACTGGCGCGACGGGCTGGAGATCCGCTGGTTTAACGCCGGTGGCGGACCGCAGCAGTCGGAACAATGGGACGAGGGTTCCACCCTTGGTCTTGCCATCAGCCGCCCGGATCTTAAGCAGGAAGAGGGCGTCTGGCACGACGTGCTGATGCTGTTTAACCCGTTTGAAGGCACGGTTCCATTCCAGATCCCGCAGTTTGGCGAAGGGGGCTGGGTGCTGGAGCTTTCGACGGCGGATGAGGCCCCCACAGGGGAAATCATCACGGAATCCGTCGATTATGAACTGGCCGGGCGGAGTATGACGCTTTTCCGCCGTCCTTAAAGCGAGGCCGCCGCGCGTGCGGCGGTATCATACAGGGAGGAGATCGCGCGGAGTAACTGCGCGGTCTCGCCAATTGATGCTCCCGGAATGCCGCTTTCCGCATGAATGTTGATCAGGCAGGCCTCCCGCACCTCCCGGTACTTCATGCACAGCGCTTTTCCCTCCTCCGTGGTGGAGAAAAAAAGCTCTTTTCCGGCTTTCTCGCTGGTGACATATCCCGCCTTGACCAGCTTTTTCAGCGCATACGTCACCACGTGGGTATCTTCCACGTTCAGCACAAAGCAGATGTCGGCCAGCTTTTTCTTGCGGTTGCGGTGATTCACGTGGTGCAGAAGCGAAACGTCAAAGGCCCCCATATCCGGTTCACCCGCAGCGGTCATGCAGCGCACCATCCATTTGTTAAACGCATTGCTGGTCATGATCAGCGCATATTCCAGCTCTGATAATTCAGCACACCGCTCTGAGACGAGATGACGGGAGGAGACGATTCGCCCGTCCGCAATATCGTCGTGGTTTAACGCTGTCGTCTTTTTCTTTACTGTCATAACGATCCTTCCCCCGAAATGTAAACCCGTCGATAAAATAAGAACATTTTATTGATAAATTGTTTACATGTTTTTGACGTTCAGATATAGCTTTTTAGTGCAGGTTCTGTGGAGCCTGACGCAAAACACAACATCGCGCGCCGTAATGCACCGGCTTCGCTCTGCTGCGAAGTATAAAAAATAGCCGTCGGCGCGCAACGCTCACTTTGGATAGGGTAACGTTTATGGACAGTTCTACACTGTTGCCACTTATCGGGATTCCGGTGGTGGTTATTGGTTTTGCACTGCGTTTCAACCCGCTGCTGGTTGTCGTGGTGGCGGGGCTGGCGACGGGCCTGCTGGTTGGCATGGATTTCGGTATGCTGCTGGAAACCTTTGGCGAAAAGTTCGTGAATAGCCGATCGCTTGCCACCTTCATTCTGATCCTGCCAGTGATTGGCCTGCTGGAGTATTACGGGCTGAAAGAGCGCGCCCAGGCCTGGGTCGCGAAGATCGCCAGCGCCACCTCGGCGCGTATCCTGATGCTCTACTTTGTCGCCCGCGAAGGGACGGCTGCGCTGGGCCTGATGTCCCTTGGCGGCCACGCGCAAACGGTGCGTCCGCTGCTGGCGCCGATGGCGGAAGGGGCGGCCCTGAATGAATACGGCGAACTGCCGCAGACTATCCGCGACAAAATCAAAGCCCATGCCGCCGCGTGTGACAATATCGCGGTTTTCTTTGGGGAAGATATCTTTATCGCCTTTGGCGCGGTACTGCTGATTGATGCGTTCCTGAAAGAGAACGGGATCGAGGGGATCGAACCGCTGCATATCGGCCTGTGGGCCATTCCGACCGCTATTGCGGCACTAATCATCCATATGACGCGTCTGCTGCGCCTCGATGCCAGCATTCGTCGCGACGTGATGGCCTGGAAAGCAGAGCAGGGTACGCAGGAGATCGCACCATGATGACCCTCATCACCATTAACCGCGTGTATTACCTGATCGGCTTCGTCGTGATGCTGCTGGTTGTGATGACCCTTCGCGACCGCGCTAACCCGAAACGCTATACCACGGCGCTGTTCTGGTTTCTGTTCGGCGGGATCTTCCTGTTTGGCGATCTGATGGTGCAGGAGCTGGGTAAGTCGCTGGCGTATCGCATTATTGGCGGCGCCGTTATCGTGATTGCGCTGCTGGCCGGTTTCGGGCTGGTCGGGAAGGGGCACTATAAAATGTCCACCGAGGAGGAGCGTGTTGCCTCGTCGAACCGGCTGAAAAACTGGCTATTCTTGCCCGCGCTGATGATCCCCGTGGTAACGGTCATCGGGACGCTGTTTCTGAAAGGCGTGTCGATTGGCGGCGTTTATCTGCTCGACCAGAAACAGCTTACGCTGGCGGCGCTGTGCGTGGCCTGCGTGGCGGCTATCCTTACCGGCTGGTGGCTGACAAAAGGTACGCCGCTGCATGCGGTGCGTCAGTCGCGTCGGCTGGTCGATACCATTGGCTGGGCGGTGATCCTGCCGCAGATGCTCGCCATGCTCGGCGGGGTGTTTGTGGTGGCGAATACCGGCGAATCGGTACAAAAGGTGGTCAGCCTGTTTGTGAACCCGGACAGCCGCTTCATGCTGGTGGTCATTTACTGCGTGGGGATGGCGCTGTTTACCATGATCATGGGTAATGCCTTCGCAGCCTTCCCGGTGTTAAGCGCCGGTATCGCTCTGCCATTCCTGATTAACGTCCATCACGGTAATCCGGCGCCGCTGCTGGCTATCGGTATGTACGCAGGCTATTGCGGCACGCTGATGACGCCGATGGCCGCCAACTTCAACATTGTGCCCGCCGCGCTGCTGGAGCTAAAAGACAAATACCAGGTTATCAAGATCCAGATCCCGACCGCGTTAACCCTGCTGGTGGTGAACGTGTTCTTAATGTATTTCCTCGTGTTTCGCTAAGGAGCTGCAATGGAATTAACGCAACATCAGGCTGACGCCTTCGCCAGAATGCCGTTGACCTATTTACGTCAGGAATACCCGAACCACATTATGCATCTGCTCAACGATGACGGCGACGTTCTGCCGCCTCGCGAGCTGCACCCGATCTTTTACGGCTGTTTTGACTGGCACTCTGCGGTGCACGGCTACTGGCTGCTGCTGCGCTGTCTGCGTCTCTGGCCCGAACTGCCGTGCCGGGAAGAGATCATCACTCTGTTCGAAGAACACCTGACCGACGAGAAGGTGGCGAAGGAGCTGGCCTATTTTACCGCGCCGTTCCGCGCGTCGTTTGAGCGGCCTTATGGCTACGGCTGGCTGCTGGCGCTGGCGCAGGAGCTGAAACAGTCGTCACTGCCACAGGCGGAGCGCTGGTACCAGACGCTGCAACCGTTAACGCGGGATATTCGCCAGCGGCTGGTGGATTACCTCAGCAAGCTCACCTATCCCATCCGCGTCGGAACACATTACAACACGGCGTTTGCGCTCGCGCTGGGGCTGGATTATGCCCGGGCGGTGACGGATGACGGGCTTGAACAGGCGATCCTGGACGCGGCGACGCGCTTTTATCATACGGACACGCAATATCCGGCGCATTATGAGCCGGGCGGCGACGAGTATATCTCCGGGGCGCTGACCGAGGCCCTGCTGATGAGTAAGGTGGTGGAGAATTTCCCGGCCTGGTTTGATGCGTTTCTGCCTGAAGTGGGTGCCGTTTCGGCGCTGATGAACCCGGCTGAGGTAAGCGACCGCACCGACCCGAAAATCGCACATCTGGACGGGCTTAACCTCAGCCGCGCGTGGTGTATGAAACACATTGCCCGCGCTTTGCCGGAAAACCACCCGGCGCAACAGGCGTTACAGGATGCCGTTGCGCGCCATCTCTCGGCAAGCGTGGAGCATGTTGTCGGCAGTCACTACAGCGGCGGCCACTGGCTGGCGAGTTTTGCGCTGCTGGCGCTGGAGTAGCGCTTAGTTATATTTTCGTGCTCATCCTGTTTCCGCAGGATGAGTGATTTTACGCAACCGGCTCGCGCTGACGACGACCGCTACCGCAGAAGCTGCGGCGGCGACCCACAGCGCAACATGAATTGACCTTTCATCTGCGGCCAGCAGAACGGCCACGGCGGCGGCGCCAAGACACTGCCCGAACGTGCGCATAATGGATAAAACACCGGATGCATAGCTCGCATGCTCACGAATAACGTTGGAGAGCATTTCCCGGTTATTGGGACTCTGAAAGCAGCCAAACCCCACTCCGCACACCAGACTCCGCAGGCAGATATCCCACACTGAAGGGCGGTCGGGTAATGTTGCCAGCAGGATCAAACCGACGACAAAAATCATCAGCCCCAGTGTGGATATCGCCGGGGCTGAAATCGTGTCTGCCCACCGGCCTGCATGCGGCGCAATCAGTACGATCCCTAGCGGCCACGGCGTAAACAGCAGGGCAGACAACACCGGGCTGTAGCCGTATTCGCTCTGAAACAGGAAGGGCAGCGCAATAAAGGTGATCCCCTGGCTGACAAAAGCAATCATCGACGTGAAGGCCGCGAGGGTAAAACGTTCATTTTTAAACATCATCGGCGGCAGTAAGGGATTATCCGCGCGGCGGATCTGCCAGATAAACGCCATGCCGCTCAGCGCAGCGAGCATTGTCCAGCAAAGGCTACCGGGATGATAGTCCTGGAGGCTGTTCGCCGCCATGATCGTCGACCCCAACAGCAGCGCCGACAATATCGCGCCCGGGGTGTCGAAAGGCGCTTGCTTTCGAACCGCATCCCGCGGCAGCGCTTTGACCGCCAGCAGTAAGGCGAGGGTGCCGGGAACAACATTTATCGCAAACAGCCATTGCCAGCTCAGGGTGTGAAGGATCGTCCCGCCCAATACCGGGCCGATAGCGGAGCTGGAGGCGATGAGCAGGGCGTGTAACCCCAGAATGCGGCCAAGCAATCGCCCGGGAAATACGGACCGCAGGATTGCGGGGGCAATACTCAGCGTCGCCGCGCCGCCGATCCCCTGAAGCACGCGCATACCGATAAGCATTTCGGGTGTATTCGCCAGCGCGCAACCCAGTGATGTCAGGGTAAAGGTCGTCAGACCTGCCAGAAATACGGGGCGATAACCCAGGCGGGCCGCAAGCGCCGCGAATATCGCCAGCGTCATCGCAGCCGCCAGCAGATACCCGTTGGCGAACCAGACGGCAATACTGGCAGGTACCTGCATCTCCTGAGCCATGGAGGGCAGGGCAATGTTGATCATGGTGCCATCAAACACGCCCATTAAGGTGGTGGTCATAATTGCGGCCATCACCCGTGCGCGCGCCGGGCCGGGAAGTCCTTCGTCGCCGGGTTGACTGGAAAAGAGCGTCATTATGTTTTCCTCTGAGAAGAGTGTATGGATGACAAAACTATAAAGATGGCTTTTACAGGGCGGAAGGCGCACCATTTGCACTTTATCGTTGCACGAAACGCCTTATCTGAATGTACAGGAATGAGCGCTATGACCGATCCTGATTTTAATTTACTGATTGCACTAGACATATTGCTGAGCGAAGCGAGTGTCGCAGGTGCCGCCCGTCGGCTGAATCTCAGCACCTCGGCCATGAGCCGGACATTAAGCAGGTTACGCGACGTTACAGGCGACCCGATCCTGGTGCGCGCCGGGCGTAGCATGGTACTGACCCCGTGGGCCGAAGCGACCCGGGATCGCGCCAGACGTGCAGTGCACGAGGCGAGGGCGGTATTGCAGCCCTCAACTGAAACGTTCAGTGCGCAAAGTCTGGCGCGCCTTTTTACCATCAGGGCAAACGATGGTTTTGTGGTGGCGTTTGGGCCTGCGCTTATAGCGGCTGTGGCCGACGCCGCGCCGGACGTCTGTATACGCTTTGCGCCTAAGCCGGAAAAAACGTCGCGCTATCTTCGGGAAGGGCTGGTTGATCTGGAGATTGGCGTCCAGAGCAATATGGGGCCTGAAATACGGCTGCAACGACTGTTTGAGGATCGGTTTGTGGGCGTCGTGCGTAAGGGACACCCGCTGGCTAAGCAGGCAGAAATAGGCGTGAAGGATTATGTCGCCTGGGGCCATGTGGTTGCGTCACCCGAGGGCGCGTTGCATGGATCCGTTGACGATGCGCTGGCCGAACTGGGGACAAAACGTAAAATCGCCAGCGTCGTACCGGGATTTCCGACGGCGCTCTCCGTGGCGCTGGAATCGGATCTTATCGCCATGATACCCGCGCTCTATTTACTCAATCAGCAGGTAACGGACCAGGTACATCTGTTCGAGCTGCCGTTCAAAAGCCGTCGTATTACGGTATCGCAGATGTGGCACCCAAGAATGGAACGCGAACCTGGTCACCGTTGGCTGAGAGAGCAAATTCTTGCGATATGCGGTGTGGAGAGGTCAGACATGATTAAGGGTTCTGTATAGCGATTGCTATACACAGCGCTTATGCTATGCTTGTAAAGCAATTGCTATACAAGAGGTATACCTATGAAATCAGATGTTCAACTCAATCTCAGAGCCAAAGAATCCCAGCGGGCGCTTATCGATGCCGCCGCAGAGATCCTCCATAAATCACGCACGGACTTCATTCTGGAGATGGCCTGTCAGGCAGCCGAGAATGTGATCCTCGATCGACGTGTATTCAATTTTAACGATGAACAGTACGCAGAGTTCATTGACATGCTCGATGCCCCGGTCGCGGACGATCCTGCCATAGAAAAACTGCTGGCAAGGAAACCGCAGTGGGACGTGTAACAGCACCAGAGCCCTTATCCAGCGTCCATCAACTGGCGGAGTTCGTCAGCGGAGAGGCCGTGCTTGACGAATGGCTAAAACAAAGAGGTCTGAAAAACCAGGCGCTCGGCGCAGCCCGAACGTTTGTCGTTTGTAAAACGGGCACGAAGCAGGTCGCGGGATTTTACTCTCTGGCTACCGGGAGCGTTAACCATACGCAAGCGACAGGTAATCTGCGGCGTAACATGCCGGATCCCATTCCCGTGATTATACTTGCCCGTCTGGCTGTGGATGTCTCGTTACGCGGAAACGGGTTGGGAGCCGATTTACTCCACGATGCGGTTTTACGCTGTTATCGGGTAGCTGAGAATATCGGGGTGCGAGCGATCATGGTTCATGCACTCACTGAGGAAGCCAAAGCGTTTTATATCCACCATGGTTTTAAAGCATCGCAGACTCAGGAACGGACACTGTTTCTCAGGCTTCCTCAGTAGAGGCAAAGGGAGGGGGTAGGATGCGATGGGCTTATCTGACGAGGGATAGGCTTCATAATATCTTATTTAACATAATATACATTATGCGCACCAGTGCGCAGATAAGCCAGAAATCCGCCTGTCACCGTCACCACGGCATTAAACGGTCATCGCTGGTACATTCTTTCGTCTTCGACCGTCAGCCATCCGTATCGCTTCTGAGTACGCCGGAATGAAAAACAGGCTTTGCAGTGCCGGGAATTATTATGGCTGACGCCATAATGCTGTTTATGTCCTCGCTTCGCTGCGGGGCTTCCGGCGCTAAGCGCCTCCCATGCCTGACGGCATAAAAACCGGATATGCCGCCACGTCACCGCATGATACGTCCGTCGCCACCATCACCGCGCGCGCTCCTCGTGGGAACTCGGTGCGTGCGCGGCGATGGCGCGCCTGACCTTTTTCGCCTGTAACACGACGAGAATATCCGTCTTGTTCTTCTCGTCGGATGAACTGGTGAGCCAGCCTTTTGGCAAGAAGCTGAATCCGGTATCGGCGTTCGTGACCTTCGATTCAGCCAGGCCACCCAGCAGAATAATATCCCCGTCAGCCGCTGAGACCTCCGTATTGACCTCGCGCTTAATCAGCGTCGGGCTGTTATTGACGCCCGTATCCGTCTTCGCAAAGCTGGAAAGCTGCTGCTTAATCACAAGGTCAATGTTTTCGGTTCGAATCTGCGGCTTCACGTCGAGGATAACGCCGCTGGAGCGGTATTCAATCGACTGTATCGGCCTGTTATCGGCATAGCTCACCTGACCCAGTACCGGAACCTCGTTACCGACTGAAAACGTGGCAGATGCACCATCCTTCACCCTGAGCCGCGGGGAACTGACCACGTGGAAACGGCTGTCCGTCCTGAAAAGCTCATACAGCGCATCAAGAGAGCCTGTATTCACCCGGATAAAGTTATCAAAGCCGCCAGACGCGCCAATCTGTATATTCAGCTTGCCGGAAAGCAGCTTCGCCGCCAGTGCCAGCCCGGAACCGTTACGCTCACTGGTCTGAACCTCAAACACGTAAGCTGCGACAATCACTTCTTCAGAGGCAGTATCAATCAGCGGTAAAAGCGTCTGCAACCGCTTAATCTCTGACTTCCGGCCATAATAAACCAGCACATCGCCGGTACGGTTCATAAAGTCCGATGCCGTACCCGCTACGGCCGCTTCCGGCGATATCTGCCCGGACGGTAACGAGTTACGCTGACTGTTAAACTGCCCGGTAAACTGTCCGGCCAGAATGTCAGACAGATACGCCACGGAACGGAAGCGAGGCCGATAAACAAAGGTCTCCTGCGGCGGCACATACGCTTTCGGCGTGAACGGCGCCACGTAGTCAATGCCCTGTTTGTTGTAAATCGCAATATTCATGTTGCCGAGGTAACGCTTAATGAATGCCCGTTCATCGATATCCGGCGTGATGCGGAACGTCACCACCTTATCGGATTTGGCAAGCTCCGGGTCAAGCATAAACGGCTTGTCGAACACCTGAACGTAAATCATGTTCAGCGCCTGGGGCAGCGGAACAGCGTTGAGTTCCAGACTGACGCCCTTCGCCATAACCAGCCCCGGAACCAGTAAAAAAAGTAAACCTGTTATCAGCTTCATCGTATCGCCCCTGAATAAACCGTCACCGTTTCGCCGTCGATTTCACCCGTCATCATCATGCCGTCAAAGCTGAACTGCGAAGCCGGCTCTATACGCAATCTGCCTGACGTGTCAGCCACAACAACCCATGCCTGACCATCGCGTTTAAGCCGTCCGGCAAGTCGCCATTTGTCCGACACAACAGGCTTAGCTGGCGCGGCAGGTACAAAAGACGCTGAATTATTTGCGGCGGGTAAATCTTTAGTCTGCTGTTCAGCCTCTGAACTACCGTTTGACGTGAAAAACCAGAACAGATAAAAAATGGCAATTACCGCCAGAATCAGTAACCCGGCAGCTTTAAACCACAGCATTTTAGAACTGAAAATATTCTGACGTTTATCGGTGACAAGCTCCCTTCCCTGCCCGTTCTCATGGGATTTATATAAAGGGAATATCGCCTTGTCATATTTATTCTGATAACTGTTCGTCAGATTCGACTTAAACAGTTTGATACCCGTAAATACGTCCACACGGTAGCGGTTATGCAGACCCAGCGCCACATGCTTACTCATGCGATACGTTGTTTCCACCCGGTCTTTAATGAATCGCGGAAGGTTGGCAACCGACTGATTCATAACCACTAAATCACAGGTTACGCCCGTTTTTTCATCGGCAAAATGGCGGTGTTCTGCAATGAAAGAGCGATGATTTGCAGGAATCCCTTTATCGTTCTCCCATATGCGCCATGCTTCATCAATACAGATTAAATCCCCCGGACGGCAGAACGTATCATCCGCAATGCCTGAATCCGTTTTGTAGGGAAAGAAATTCTCGTTCTGAACGTCTTCATTCTGAACAAGTAAAATTTCTCCAAGTGATTCTCTGTCTGCCTTTTTAATATCAACGCAGTAATCATAAATACTTTGCGTGGCAAGGCCGTAAATATTACTGACAATGCGACGCCCCGCGATACAGGCGGGAATAATGACGCTTGCCACCACTTCGTAAGATTTACCGCTCCCGGGGATGCCCACATACGCAGAAATAGCCATAAATTAACCAATCAAAGGAATGCGACGAATAATAAAGCGCGTTAACAATGCTGAAAACATCAGTTTAATCCCTTCCGTGACCATAAACAGATTCACGAAATACCATACACTATCAGGCAGTGAGGAAAACAACCCGGCAATATCAACAGATTTTGGCAACAGTGACGCCAGAACCGGAACAAACGCCTGTACGACAAAGTACAGGCCAAAAAACAGAATAAATTTGACAACCACCGTTCGCAGCACAAAACCCAGCGCCACGTTAAAGGCTGAAACCAGAATACCAAACATAACGCCTCCGTCACGCAGTCAGAATGATACGCAGCGAAATAATGCCCCAGATAAGCAGGAATACCGCTTTCAGAAGTGGCCTGATTTTTTCCAGAAGCTCGCAGTGAGAATCAATTGAATATTTATTGTCCCAGAGTTCGAACGACCATACCGGACACTGAACATCCTTCGATGAAATACTCAGGTTTTTAATGTCCGGCATTAATTCCGTAATTGGCTTGAGAATTTCCTCACCTGTAGGCGGTTTTTCAAGTTCCGGCGCTTTAATGCCGGGGTCTTCACCTAAATCAACAGAAGTATCGGTATCTGTGCCTGTACCAGGGTGTACACCTGTATCCGTTCCCGCACCGGGTCTGGCATTAACCCACGACTGAGGAACGACAACCGGACTATAAAGCAAGCCCTTATCAAGTTTTACGCCAACAGCATTAGCCGCAGCCGTCAGTTCAGCCGCCGTAAAAGGTTTATCAAGCGGTATCCCCTGATATCCTTCCTGAACAACAGTCTGACCTGCAAGGCCATTAATAAGATTAACCAGCGCAGCCGGGTTTAACTGTTCCTCCGGCTTGAAATCTATATTATCAATAACCTCGCCATTAATTACCTGAGGTAAATTTGATGTATCAAATTCTGTATTAAAAAATATCTGGTCTTTAACATCCTGAACATCATTCGTCGTTTTATACACGGCCTTCTCAGGGTGGCAAATACTTTTCCACTGCGTTTTGGGATGATCAGCCGTACTGCCCGGCGCAGGTACTTTCTCGCTTTTACATAAATCCCATGAATTTTCAAGCGTAACCGTTGTTGTCGCAACAGATAAAACAACAGTTACAATCGATGAATATCCACCAAAATAAGGATTCGGCTTTTCATACTGAAAGTCTTTAACGGAAACCGAATAAACCTTAAAATTTCTTGGCATCCTGATATGTAAATTATTGTCGTCAGAAGCCTCATGATAAGTCACATTGGAATGAGAATAACCATTAATCGACTTATAAAGCGCAATCATTACCGGATTATCACTGACAAGTACAGCATCGCCCTTAGAATCCCTGATATCAGTCGAATAAGGATATTTAGTACCCTTTACTGACACACGATATACATCATTCGGAAATGGCTGGCTTATCGGCGGTGGTGCATCAATATTGTAATAGGTTGGCGCAATCTGAACAGGTTTAACCTGCTGATTATAAGGGTTTATCGAGTCCTGAATATTCTTCGCAGAAAAGCCAGTAGCATCAGAGGGCAAATAAACAGCAACAGGGCTTTTAGGTGAAGGTGCAACAGAAGAAGTAACAGTAGCGCCATTGGACAAATTAAGTAAATAAGTTCCATCATCCTGTTTTATTCCACTTGTAATATATTCAACAGCTTTTGCGCCCTGCTTTAAAGCAAGGTCAGCAACGGAAATAACACCCGCAGCCTGCCCCAGCAATCCCCATGTTGTCTGTCCGGCAGCCATCATATTACTGCCAAAACTTGAAATACCCGTAGATATCGAATCGTCAATTGTATGCTTCGCAAGGCCATAAGCAGCCGCGAAAACTGACGTTCCGGTGCAAAGCTGAGGATTACCCACTTTCTCGCCACACATGCGGATTGAATCAAAAACGTCAGGACGTTCGCGTATAACCTCCGCAGCGACAGCGATACCCGCGCCCATACCGAGAGAACTGGCACCCGTTGCGAATACACGCCCCGCAGATTGAGAAACAACCTGAGCTTCACGGGTTTCAACCATTTGCTGAATTACACGTCCAAATCCGTCTGCTGTTACTGCATCAGCATGTACACCGGATGAAACCAGTAAAGACAATATAGTAATACCTAACTTTCCAGACCCTGAATGACCGCCCAGGCGCATAAAAGCCCCCATAAAAAACACATAAAATCAAAAAGATATTGAGCCATAAATATAAAGGGGCTGTTACGCCCCTTACCTTTATGAATTAAGCGCCACGAACCATACGCAAAATCCAGCGGACACCCGCAGAACCTGCATACAGAACAATAAGAGAACCCGCTACCGCCATAATTCCGGTCAGAACGGAACCGAAATTAACGCTGTTAGTCAGTGGCGTAAGGTCAATACCTTTACCACCAACAACATCACCTTCAGCAGCAAATACGGCAGGTGCAGCAACTGCCAGAGTAAAAGCACCAATACGGGTTAAAGCCTGTTTAGTCTTAACAAACATAAAAACTCCTTTTATGCATTTCTTACGTGTTTAAGAATTTCACCTATTCCCTTTGCAAAGAGCCACAGGAAAAAGGTTGTCGTAAAAGCCAGCCCCCAGAATTGCGCCGCGACTGAATAATCAATATCGGGAACAGGCTTATCCTGAGAAACTACCGAAGACTTTAATTTAACAACTTCTGACCTCGGTAATTTCAGATTAATATTATTACAGCCATACTCACCATGAAAATAATTATAATGGCATGTTGTGGCCTTTAAAATAATTTCATCTGACATAATAATTCACTCAATGGGAGAAGCCAATAATCACTTCACATCAGGCTTTCCAACAATTTTATAATCAACAATTACCGGAATCATGACACCTTTAGAAGCCTTAAGCCCATAAGATGGAATAATTTCAAGGAAAGGCCTTCCGGATTTATAAGCATTTTCCAAATCATCACGCATTTTTAAACATATAGCATGACGGTTATCCGGTGTGATTTTCACTTTAGCAGGAGCAAAACCACACGAGCTGTTCGTAGATTCAAATTCAGTAGATAATGCCTGCGCATTACCCCAATTGAAGTCTTCATTTGTCTTATCATTTTTCATTGTGCCAAATTGCACGAAAAATACTTTAAGCGTTTCCTGTTCCATAAATAACCTCATTTAGAATGCACATTCACGGTTGTAAAATTTTTGAGCCACAATGCTTTGATAAATATCCGGCGTCCTGAACTTAAGCGTTAAATCATCCATGTGCTCTTTCCGAACAATTGACGAAAAAACAGCTTCATAATCATTGCCAAGCTGATGAAAAATTCTGGCAATAGTCTTCGATGCCTGTTTTCTGAGCCAGCGAACGTCAGATTCAAAACTGTTGATCGCCAGCCGAACGACTCCAGAACGCTGAAAAGTTTTAGGTCTGGCGGGATTTATCTGCTGCGCATACTCACAAAGGCCAGTAAAAGCCCCTTCTATGTCCAGAAGTATCTCAAGCGGGAAGCCTTTAAGCTCAGCCTCAGAACGATGCCAGATATCATCTACTTTCTGTTCAAGTGCTTTATTGTAAATACGCCAGTAAACGCGAGATTCACGGGAACCAACAGTAATCATTTCCTGCTGTAACGAGCCATCGCCATGATATTTGTGAGAAATACCAAGTCCCGGTTTTGGTCCCTTGCCGCCATAAAACGCTTCACATTTATGATCCCGCATGGCGGCAGAAACAGTAAATACACCGTCAAAATCATCAACCGCAAGATCGATACGCTTCAGCATCGTTACATCAAGATGATTGAGCCAGTTATAGATTTCATGCGATGACGTACCATTAAAAACATGAGTACAGCCCTCACCGCTAATCTGAATATAAATCGTGTCATTATTGCCGCCCCAGAACACCATTCCAAGATGTTCATAACCACCATCAACTGAATACAGGGGCGCAGAACGGTCATAGTTATAGCCGCCCCTGTCCCGCTCAGGGCCAAGATGAAGGCCAAAGACTGTAGATAACCACAATTTAAGGCGATGCATACGCGCTAAATAAATTTCCCGGTTCAGGTCGTTTATTTTTTGCTCAAGTTCATCTTTTGAGCAGGTACTGTAACTTTGAACCTGTTCATTAAGTTCATCGTCCGATGGGCACCATTTACCGCCTTTAATCACATCGGTAAAAAAAGCATCTCTATGAGATACATGATTATGAAATGTCGGATAAATTCCGTACTTACGCCACTCATTCAGCCCATGCGGGTAAGTTTCAAGTGACTTAAGAGAACAGAAAGGCATGGTGAAGGCCAGATAGTCAATTTTCACATTTCGTTCAGTCAGTTGCATGCCAGTGACTCCCTGTAACCCACGAAAGAGCCGGAATGTAAAACCACAGAAACTAAAAGAAAATCATCACCATAGAAGCCAGTGCACTCATCTACCAGTTCATCAAAGGAACGGTAAAAATCCCACTCCCCGCCAACGCTGGCGTTGACTCCAAAATTTGGCGTGTAGTCGAAGTAGATGATTTGCATGAGACGTCCGTATTCAGGTATTCATGTATTCAGTAAAAAAAATCTAGCACGCGCGAATTCATGAATGCAAGTATAAGTGAGTGTTTTTTTGTCATTCATATATACTTGAATACAATTGATTGATTTTAAGAGATTGATTTATATGCAGAAAAATAAGAGAACGACTATATCAATATCGCAAGAAAAAAAATTGCGACTGGAAAGAATGGCGATAGAAGCAAGTCATGCAACAAAAACGTCTATAACTTGGACTGATATTGTTAACTATCTAATTGATTCATATGCAAAAGATGCTTGTGAAGATCTAAAGTCAAAAGCAAAAGCTGCTAACAAAGTCGCAGCTAATGAAAAAAACGAACAGCAGAGCTGACTTTGACATTAAAAGTTAGGTTGGAGTGGCCTGATAGCCCGTAGTTATCCTGAGACTACCCCCGTTTTACAGGACGGGGGTATACCTTGGGACGCTTGATAAATTGGAAGAAATGAACAGCAACTTGCCTAAAAACTAACCGCAAAAGGATAGCAAATGTTAAACATCCCTATTTCACTATGCATTTACACAGGACCAACACAAACCAAGTATGATGTAAAAACTGGCATTAAGGCTGAAGAGGCGTATAACGCATTAAAAACTGCGTATATCGTTGGAATTAGGAATAAATCTCAAAAAATACTCGCTGCTGGTATCTTCATATCCAGCATAGAAGACAAAAAAGATCCAAAGCTAGCAGATGTGGCTTATGAGATTTTTAAGGCGCACAAACCAACCAAGAAGCTTGTTAAAGATATCTACTCGTTACCGATTGCGAGACTAAAGATCAACTTAGCGAATGGCACAATACAAGAGGCATTTTCAGATCTAGAAACTGATATGTTATTCGCTGATTTCTATATGAATAATAGCATCGATGGGAAAGCGTAACCGCACAGGTTCGCACAATGACGTTATGCTAAAGAGGCCGCTGCGGGATCCGATTTTCGCAGCGGCCTTTTCAACATAACGCGTTGACATTATGCGCACTAAGATTAATTAAGAACAAATCCAGCCGTTTCGGACCCATCCTTGTTCTGCTCATTCAGCGCATTATGTCCATCGATTCTATGCCCTTAACGTTCATAACTGTCGTTACGGTCTTGCGTGTTCTCCACGGCAGTCACCTGCACATCCTTAAAGCGCAACCCATCCACACCGGAAATTTTCCCGAACTCTGACGCGTCAATCAAAATTCCGTCCAGCGTTAACCCGGTCACAGGACGCTCCGGATACCCCTCAATGAAAAATGCCCGCGAGAAATATTTGTTGTCTGAGCGACGCGCCGTCATATTTTTAATCGTCAGTCCGCTGACCGCAGTAAGACCGGCTTCGCCCTCAACACCTTCAGCCAGCTTGCGCCAGTGTTCTGGTTTATCAGATAAATTTCCCCGGTCGCCATAGCTGTACTGCGGAAACCAGTTCAGCTGGATCAGCACCGGAAAACGCACGTCCGTAAGATGTAAATTTTGGACGGTGATATCACGGATAAATCCGCCCCGGTTGCGGGCCGACTTAATGCGAAACCCGACGCCCGTACCGTTAAACGCATTATCTTCTATCAGGACGCGTTCAATGCCGCCTGAGGTTTCGCTCCCCAGCGTGATCCCGGACCCCTTATTCAGCGTACAACCGCGAACCACTATATCCCTAGCGGTACGTGCTTTTTGCGCCGCTTCGCGTCCTCGTCCTGATTTTATGCAGATATTGTCGTCATTACAGGAAACAATGCAGCGTTCAACCCGCACCTGTTCACAGGAATCGATATCGATCCCGTCGGTGCTCGGCCCCGCAGAATTGCTGATTTGCACGCCCTCAACCGTGATATGGCGCGAATAACAAAGATGCATGTTCCAGAATCCGGACTCCCGACTGGTAAAATCACGCAGCAGAATGCTCTGGCTTTCAAAGACCAGAATATTGCGCGGGCGCTGACAGTCGTAATCAACCACCCAGCGCAATCCTCTGGCGCTGTAATCGCCGACCATGCCGCTGCGCTCGTCATCGCCCCAGAAGCGTTGCCACCAGATAACACCCTGCCCGTCTATTGTGCCTGTACCGGTAATACTGACGTTTTCACAATCGATGATATTAATAATGCCTGCCGGCCAGCGCATATCAATGCCGGCCACCCGGGTGTTTATCAATGGATAATCAGCCAGATCCTGGCTTCCAACGAGCTGTGCGCCAGCGTCCAGGCGAAGCGAAACACCGCTTTTCAGGAACAGTGCTCCGGTCAGAAAACGGCCTTGCGGAATAACAATGACATCGTTCTGTTGAGCGGTATTTATGGCCTGCTGAATGGCAGACGTTGACAGGCGTTGCGCGGTTGGGTCCGCGCCGCACGTCAGAATGGAGACCGCTTTCATGGCTTGTCCTTAAACAGATGAAAGCCTTAGTCTAGAAATCCGCGTGAAGGATAACCTTTGTCTGTTTGACAGCCACGCGGTCAGGCTGGCAAAAAAGCAGATATTTACTGGCTTGCGATCACCGCAACGCCCTTTTCTTTCAGAGCGCTCACCCAGCGTTCATCCGTTGTGTTTTCAACAACCAGCGTATTCACCAGCGACAGGTCGCCAATCACAAACGCCGAGGCCGTGTTGATCTTTTCCGGTGAGGCCAATACCACCGTTTCCGCCGCTCTACCGGAAAATGCACGTTTGATGCACGCTTCTTCGTAATCTCCGGTGGTCAGCCCGGCCTCAGGATGGACGCCGGTGACCCCCATGAAGAACAGATCCGCATGAATATTATTGATGCCTTCAATAGCGGCCGCGCCGACCGTGACGATGGAGTGTTTATACAAACGACCACCAATCAGGATCACCTCTATGCATGGATGGTCGACCAGCCCCAAAGCGATACCCGGGCTGTGCGTCACCACGGTTATCCGTAAATCGGGTGGTAAGAACGTAATAAGTTCGGAGGTGGTCGTCCCGCCATCAATGATCACCACCTGCCCCGGTGAAATGAGCTGCGCGCCTCGCCGTGCCACGCGTTTTTTTGCATCCATTTTAACGGACTGACGCTCGGCAAAAGGCGCAATCGCTGACGATGCTGGCAGTGCGCCGCCGTGAACACGCTGCAAACGCCCTTCTGCCGCCAGTTCACGTAAATCCCGGCGGATAGTGTCCTCAGACACCGAGAAAAAGAGGCTGAGCGCAGTAGACTGGACCTGACCTTCCGCCTCCAGTTTTTCCAGAATCAACTGTTTACGCTGGCTTGTGAGCATGAATTATTCCTGTTGTTGCACGATATGTCTTGTATTTGCACGATAGTGCTGTTTATGATGCTTACTCTACGAGAGGAGAGCCAAACGTGCAATCAAAACGTGCAGATATACGCATTATCAACAGCGAAACGTTGTCCGACAACTGGTATAACCTGAAAAAATATACTTTTGACCTCCAGCGCAGCGATGGCGACTGGCAGCGACAAGAGCGTGAAGTGTATGACCGGGGGAATGGCGCGACGATCCTGCTCTATAATCGCGACAGCAAAACCGTCATTCTGACGCGTCAGTTCCGTTTCCCGGTGTTTATAAATGGTCACGAAGAGGATCTCATTGAGGCGGCCGCCGGGTTGCTCGATAACCTTGACCCGGAAAGCCGGATTAAGGCCGAAGCGGAAGAAGAAACCGGGTATAAGGTGACGCGCGTAGAGAAAATTTTTGAGGCCTATATGAGCCCGGGCTCGGTTACCGAGAAACTCTACTTCTATCTGGCGGAATATCACCCGCAGGATCGGACCAGCGCGGGCGGAGGCGTTAAAGCAGAGGGAGAAGATATCGACGTACTGGAAATGACGCTGGACGACGCGCTTCGGGGCATTGAAAATGGGCAGATTGTCGACGGAAAAACCATCATGCTGCTCTATCACCTGGCCCTCAAAGGCATTTTATAATCTCACCATTAGCCAGATACCTGCCCCGGCGCAGGTATTTACCTGTGCTATTCTTGCTGAACACCTCAACATGGAGATGCGAAAATGGCCGACTGGGATCCCTCTCTTTATCTACAGTACAGCGCAGAACGCACACGTCCCGCCGCTGAGTTACTCGCCCGGGTGCCGCTTGCTGACATAACCTCTGGCGTGGATTTGGGCTGCGGGCCAGGCAACAGCACCGCGCTGCTGAAACAGCGCTGGCCTTCTGCGCAGATCGCCGGCGTGGATAACTCCCCGGCCATGCTGGAGGAAGCCCGACAGGCCCTGCCAGACTGCCACTTTGTTGAGGCGGATATCCGGCACTACAAACCTGACCAGCCGCTCAGCCTGATCTACGCCAACGCCTCACTGCAATGGATCCCGGACCATTACCACCTTCTGCCACACCTGGTTTCACTGCTCCAGTTAAACGGCGTGCTGGCGGTGCAAATGCCTGACAACTGGCTTGAGCCGACGCACGCCCTTATGCGTGAAGTTGCCTGGGAACAGGGCTACCCCGATCGTGGCCGCGAGCCATTGCCGGGTATCCATGCCTACTACGATATTCTGACGGAAGCGGGATGCGACGTGGATATCTGGCGCACCACCTACTTCCATCAGATGAGCTCTCATCAGGCGATTATTGACTGGGTCAGCGCGACGGGGTTACGGCCGTGGTTACAGGAACTCAACGAAAGCGAGCAGAAAAACTATCTGAAACGCTACCTTGAGCTGCTGGAAGAGCAGTATCCGCTCCAGGAGAACGGGCAGATACTGCTGGCTTTTCCGCGCCTGTTTATGGTCGCTCAGCGGGTTCCGTAAGCCGGATCAGGAACGCGCTTCCTTGAGCAACTGCTGAATTACGGCCTCCTGCTTGTCGTAGTTCCCCTCGCCAAACGCGGTGTAACGCAGTTGCCCTTTCGCATCGAAATAGTAATGTGCTGGCCAGTACTGATTTCCGAACGCGCTCCAGATTTTGTAGTTATTATCCGTCACTACGCGGTACGGCAGCTGCCATTTGTTGACCGCGTTTTTCACCGATGATAACGGCTTTTCCCAGGGGTATTCCGGGGTGTGGACGCCAATCACTACCAGACCTTCAGACTGATATTTCTTCGCCCAGTCACGCACGTGCGGAAGCGTATGCTGGCAGTTGATACAGTCCCAGGTCCAGAAATCGATAAGCACAACTTTCCCCCGCAAGGCCTCAGACGTGACAGGGTCACCGTTTACCCAACCCGTACCGCCGCTTAATGACGGTAGCTGGCTGCCCGGCGTCGCGTCAGCGACCGGTTGCAGTTTCACCTGCGTGGAGGTGGGTTGCGCAAGGCTCAACAGGGCATTTTCCAGCTGGTCGGCAATACCGTTGGCGCCTTTCAGGGCTGAGGTCATCCCGCTGGCGTTGAACGCAACGGCGGCTAACATCATCACTCCCGCTCCCTGACGCAAACGCGCCATCAATGCGGATTTGGCTCTCAGAGGGGTTATCAACTTACGGCCCCCCGCGACAAGCAGCCCCAGCATCAACGCGCACCCGCTGCCGTAAGCGGCTAACAGCGCTCCGGTTGCGATAGCCGAGTGGCCCGCAATATTAATGCTGAAGATCGCCCCGAGAATCGGTCCAGCACAGGGGGACCACAGCAGCCCGACGGCCAGCCCTGCCAGAAAAGCCGAAACCAGGCCGCGTCGCTGCATGCTGTGGGTGTTGAGAACGTTTCCCGCGCTGACCGCCGGGCGGGCAATGCGCTGAGCGAACTGCGGAAAGATCAGGGCCAGGGCGGCAATGCTCAGTACCAGCAGCGCAATCCAGCGACCGATAATGGTGGCGTCAGCGATCCACTCGCTGGCAACCGTTACTACCATCGCCACCAACGTGAACATCACAATCATTCCCGCCAGAAGCGCCAGAATGTGTTTGCGCTGCCCCTGAAAGCCAGCGAACAGCAGAGGAATGACGGGAAGCGTGCACGGACTGAGCAGGCTAATCATGCCGCCTAAAAAAGCGATTATCAGAAACATAACGACCTCACGATACGGTTGCTGCGAAGGTGCAGTGAGGTTATTTCACCGTACGAATGTGTTCAGGCCGTGTGCGAAAAGCTGTATTTTGTCTGCCGGCGTATCGGCGCGGCGTGCAGATACACAGGCGTACAATTAACCGCGCGGAAGGGTCACGCTTACGGCCAGCCCTCCCTCTGCCCGGTTTGCAAGATGCAATTTCCCATCAAGCTGGGCGGTGAGCTGCGCGGCAATGGCGAGGCCTAACCCGGTGCCGCCCGTTTCCCGGTTGCGCGAGGTTTCAACCCGGTAGAACGGCTGTAACACCGCCTCCAGTTCTGCCTCCGGGATGCCAGGGCCGTTATCCATAATGCGGATCGCTACCTGCCTTTCATTTTCATCAATCTCTATTACCGCGCTATCGCCAAACTTCAGCGCATTATCGAGCAGATTGGTCATTACCCTGCGCAATGCCTGGGGACGAGTGACGATCGGCAGACGCGCATTGCGTGCATGAAACTGCACGTTTTTACCAATGTCCTGATAATCACTGGCGATGCTGTTAACCCACGCGTTCAGTTCCAGCTTCAGCGTGGTCTCTTCCAGGGATTCTGATGACCGGGCATAGGCAATCCCTTCCCGTACAAGGCGCGACATATTATCCAGGTCGCTCAGCAGCTTATCGCGGAGTTCGGGCTGATCCGCCATTTCGATCCGCAGCTTCATGCGCGTGATGGGCGTCTGGAGATCGTGAGAAATGGACGCCAGAATCTGCGCGCGTTCACGCAGATAGGTCTGTATCCGCGACTGCATCTCATTAAAAGCGTGCGCTGCCTGGCGCACCTCAACCGGACCTTGTTCAGTCATCGGAGAATGGGCCGCAGGATCGAGGGAATCAACCGCGCGCGTGAATTGCAGGAAGGGCCGGACAACCTGGCGCACGGCAATCCAGGAGCAGAGCGCGACAAGTAACAGCTGAAGAACCAGCACCACGGGCAACCAGCTGGCGACAGGCGGCATGCGCGGGATCAGATCGATGGTGAGCGGTGCGCCGTCGCGGAGCGTCAGATGGGCCTGAATATGGGAAATCGGCCCTGGCACAGCCGTAAACTGAAGCGGATATTGGGCTGAAAGCGTCTCTTTCAGGGTGCGAATCGCATCCCGCGAGCGCTTGTCAGTTGGCGCGGCGCCTGCCTCGCCGGGGCCAAGGATATAGCGATAATTACCGCGACTGAGCCGTTCCAGCCACTCTGGCCGCTCTTTGGCCGGAAGCCGGTCGAGAATAGCCACGCTGGTCGCCACGTCGTTCTCAAGATTGCCCAGCATAACCGTACGCGCGCTGCGCATTCGCTCAACCATGACCAGCGTCAGGCTGAGCGCGTTAGCCAGCAAGAGTCCAAGCAGCACAATGATCAGCAGCCGGGCCAGTAAGGTGCGGGGCCACAGCGTCATTCATTGGCCTCGACGATGGTCACCGGCATGGTAAAGACGTAGCCCTCGCTGCGAACGGTTTTAATGTAGGCGGGCGTGCGAGCATCTTCATTCAGGCGCTGTCGCACGCGGCTCACCAGGAGATCAATCGAACGTTCAAACAGCTCGGCATCACGTCCCTGCGTCAGGTTCAGCAGCTGATCGCGGGTCAGCACCCGTTGAGGATGATCGAGGAATACGCGCAAAAGGCGATATTCCGCCCCGCTGAGCGCCACAACCATCCCCTCGTTATCAATCAGATGACGCGCCACGGTATCCAGCTGCCATTCCCCGAACACCACCAGGCGCCCTGCCTCGGTCACCTGAAGATTAGGCGGCATAGTACGAAAACGACGCAGGATAGCTTTGATACGCGCCAGCAGTTCGCGGGCCACAAACGGTTTGACCACGTAATCGTCGGCGCCCATCTCCAGCCCCAGGATCCGGTCCGTGTCCTCGTTGCGCGCGGTGAGCATCAGGATCGGCAGATCTTTATGCCTGCTGCTGCGCAGCTGCCGACACAGCGTCAGGCCATCATCGCCGGGCATCATCACGTCCAGCACCACCAGGTCGATATGCTGTTTGTCGAGCACTGCGCGCATCTCTTTCCCGTTCGCCGCGCCAGAGGCGTGGTAGCCGGATTTCACGAGGTAATCGACAATCAGTTCACGAATATCCCTGTCGTCATCGACGACAAGGATGTGATCAATATGCTCCACCGCAGGCTCCTGATTAAGAGGTAACGGATTGAAAATAGCACATATCAGAGCTTATCCGCGTCGACAACGGCGTTAACAAAGTCCTGCGGATCTTCCTGCGGCGGGTTGTGGCCAACCGTTGCGCCGAAAGTACGGTGCTCATATTTTCCGGTGAATTTCCCCGCATAGGCGGCGGGTGCAGGATGTGGTGCTCCGTTGTTACCGCCCTCGATGGTGATGGTCGGCACCGTAATGTTCGGCAGCGTAGCCAGCTTTTGTTCGTAGGCGTCATATTTCTGCTCACCCTTCTCCAGCCCCAGACGCCAGCGGTAATTACTGAGCGTGACGGCAACGTGGTCCGGATTATCGAGGGATTTGGCGCTCGCATTGAAGGTGGCATCGCTGAATTTCCAGTCAGGCGAAGCCTGGGACCAAATCAACCGGGCAAAATCGTGCGTATTTTTAGCATAGCCTTCCGCACCGCGCGGCGTGGCGAAATAGAACTGATACCACCACTGAACCTCTGCCTTCGGCGGTAAAGGCTGTTTGCCAATCGCCTGGCTGCTGATCAGGTAGCCACTCACCGAGACCAGCGATTTCACGCGTTCCGGCCAGAGCGCCGCAACGATATCCGCCGTACGCGCCCCCCAGTCATAACCGGCAAACACCGCCTGTCTGATATTCAGGGCGTCCATCAGGTTGACGATGTCTTTTGCCATCGCCGCAGGCTGGCCGTTTCGCGGCGTTTTTTCAGAAATAAAGCGCGTGGTGCCGTACCCGCGCAGGGACGGCACAATGACACGATACCCCTTTGCGGCCAGCGCGGGGGCCACTTCTGCATAACTGTGAATGTCGTACGGCCAGCCATGCAGCAGGATCACCGGTTGCCCCTCTTTTGGCCCGATATCGACGTAACCGACGTTCAAATCGCCAGCGTTAATCTGTTTAACCTGATTAAAGGCCGACGCGTAATCCTTACCTGTCGCTTCTGCCTGACAGGACATCACGGTGCCAAGTGAAACGGTCAGGGCGACGGCTGAGTATGCGAGTTTATTAAACATGATGTTATCTCCGGGTGAGTTCAGTTGGCGGAGATATATCACCATGCGTTTGTATAAAGGATGTGTGCGGATGCGGCTTTATTGCATACCTGTGTATGTATCACAGACGCAGATACAGTGTGATACAAACCCGGTTAAGGGGTGATTCGGTACCGGACGTAATCGTCGGCTTCACCATAGTGGTCATACAGCTTACGCGCCGGATTGTGCATGCGGGTTACCCAGTAGAGTTTTGACCACCCTTCCCGCTTACCCTCATCGATCAGGGCGTCGATAAGCGCTTTACCCGCCCCTGCGCCACGTTCGGCAGCGTCAACAAATAGATCTTCCAGATAGGGGTAAGTTTGGATATCGAAAATTATGTACGTTAAGGTTAATTTTTTGCCATCACGTCATTAGTATATTCACAAACAGACTCGCCATTATTGACTGTATGCTGGAGATTCAGCTCCGTTAAGTAGCCGTCTGCCAGATACAAAACCCGGTCTGCAGAGGCTATGGTTTCCGGGCGATGGGCTATCAGCAGAACAGGAAGCCCCAGTTGACGTAAGGTCTGGCTTATCCGGATTTCACTCTCAACATCAAGGTGGCTGGTCGCTTCATCCAGTAACAGGAATCCCGGTTTCTTGTACAACGCCCTTGCCAGCAGAATGCGTTGTTTTTGTCCTCCGGAAAGCCCTCCGCCGGTTTCACCAATCAGCGTCTGATACCCCATCGGCATTGCCATAACATCGCTGTCGATAAGTGCCAGTCTTGCGCACTGGATCATTCGTTCATAATTTCGGTCATCACTGAAAAAAATAATGTTATCTGCTACAGAACCTTTGAAAAGATGGTCATCCTGCAGTACGGTACCGATACGCTGACGAACCTGAAAATAATCCGGATGCGTATGCAATATGCCAAATGCCCTGATCCTGCCCTCATCAGGGATGTGGATCCCAAGGATAAGCTTCACCAGTGTCGTTTTCCCGCATCCGGATTTACCTGTAATGGCAACGACTTCTCCGGGATTGAGTGTCAGCGACACCCCGCCGATTATCGGATTTTCCCCTCCCTTGTGGCTGAAGATGATGTGCTCAAGTACTAGAGGAGCATGAGCATATTCATCCATCTCCCTGCGGGATACAGAAGGAATGTGCGAAGCGTTGTTATGCTCACGAAAAGGCTGTTGCTGAAGGCCTTCTGTCGGGGTCAGTACAATATCAGCCAGTCGTTCGTTGTAAACATCGAGCATACGCCAGGAAAAAAACTTATCAGTCAGGCTACTGATACTGGAAGAAAAACGCGTCTGATAGGATAAATAAGCAACCAGCATGCCGACGGTGAAGGTTCCATTCAATACCTCCCCGGCGCCTTTCCACAAAATGATTGCTGATACCACGCTGCCGGTAAGAGTGTGAGCAATGTCATAGCACATCAGCAGACGGCTCTGACGCAACTGCGTATTTCTGCGGGCAACGTTGAGATTCAGCCAGGCGGCCTCACGATGTGCCGTCACACCGTTAATTCTCAGGCTGAGGATCCCGTTGAGTGTTTCAAGAAAATGCCCGGACTCCTTGGCAGCTGCATCCCAGGCATCTTCTGCCGACTGTCGAAGGGACGGATACCACAGTGCCCTCAACACACCATAGAAAATGGCTGCAAGTACGGCGATCAATGTCATTTCAGGACTGTACAGCAGCATCATGCAAAGCGCAGTCACCACGAGCAACACATCCAGAATACCTTCCAGCACTTGCGTAGTCAGCGCCTGCTGGATGGTATCTACCGCCTCAAAACGAGCATTAATACTCCCCTTACTGCGTGCATCAAACCAGGCCAGAGGAAGATGGACCAGATGATGGAAAACCCGTGCTGTCCACTGCATGTTAAAATTGACGGACAGTGTAATACTCGCCCACTGGCGGGCCAGTGACAGCAGCATCTGGGTCAGTGACATCAGCAGAAGCGCAATAATAATGACGGTCAACAAACTCTGGTCGGCAGCCACCAGGACTTCATCAATCACCAGCTGGTTGAGAAGCGGGCTTCCCAGTGTCAGGATTTCGAGTGCCACGGCAAAAACGATAATTCGCGACATTGCCGACAACAGACCCGGTGTTTTACCTGTCAGTTGGCGCAGATGGATTTTTTTCCTTTCATCCCGAGCGGTAAAATCACTGGCTGGCATCAGCTCCAGCGCGACGCCGGTGAAATGTTTTCCAGCATCCTGTAGGGAGAGCGTTACTTTTCCCTTTTCCGGATCATGAATAACCAGCCTGCTTCCGCGAACTTTATGTAGCACAACAAAATGATTCATGTTCCAGTGGAGAATACACGGGAGAGAAAGGGATCTTAGGTCCTCAAGCTCCAGCCGAACTGCCCGGCTGGATAATCCGATACCGGCCGCACATTCAGTCAGTCTCTGCAGGGTCATCCCTTGTGAGCTGATACTGAAACGTTCGCGCAGTGTGGGTAAGTCTGTTTGCAGACCATGCCAGCAGGCCATCATGACCAGGCATGCCAGACCACATTCCGCTGACTCTGTCTGTCGGGTGAGAGGAAGCTGTTTTCTCCCGGTCCATTTAAGTGTATCCATCACAGCTTTCCTTTCAGGCTCCAGAGCGGCTCAGTCAGCCACTCCCACAAATTGCGGGTATCCAGGCTGACATCCCCCTCAAGAACCATGCCGGGGCGCAGGGCTTCCTGTTTCCCATAAGCCAGAATAAAAGTATTTTCAGGTTCAACGATGACGCGGTAATGACCTTCATTCTCCTTCCAGGTCACAGGAGATACGGAGAGTAAATCAGAAGATGTCAGCGTTGTATGGCTTATTTCACGGATAGTCCCGTACTGCACACCAAACTTCTGATAGGGGAAGGCAGAGAACCGCAGGGCAACACGCTGCCCCGCCTGAATAAAGCCAGCATTCTGACTGGTAGCATAGAGTTCTATCTGCAAACGGGCATTGTCGGGAATGAGGGTCATGACAGGTTCAGATGCCCTGACAGACTGTCCCTGTCTGACCAGCACGGCAGCAACGGTTCCGGATACCGGTGAAGTCAGCGTGAAATTTTCCTTACCTGCCAGTTCGTCCTGCTGTTGCCTGATCACCTGCAACTGCCTGTCCATTTCAGCCTTCCGGCTTTCACCCTGAACGATGAGATGGTCAAGGTCGTCTTTAGCAGCCTCCATCGCGGTGTGCAGTTGCAGAAGCCCCTGACGCTGATCCTCAACGTTTTGCTGTGACGTTGAAACGTCAATCTGCTTCTGCTGGTATTCGATATCTGATACGTAATGCGTATCAGCAAGTTTCTTATAGCGCTCCATAACAGACACGGCCAGCGCAGCCTGATGCACGGCAAGTGACAGACGCTTTTCTGCACTTTTAACCTGAGGTTTCAGGGAAACTATTCGCTGTTGTATGGCATGCTGCTGCTGACTGTTGTCACGCAATTCCAGGGTCTGTTGAGAAGTCAGCATTGTAAACTGAGTTTGTAGGGAAAGTCTTATAGCAGCGAGTGTACCTGCCCCCTGTTCGTTGAAATGTTCACCGCTGATATGATAAAGAGTCTCACCGGCAATAATGTGTTGACCTTCTGAGGCGGTCAATTTGGTTACGTAGCCAGCATATTGAGGAGTGATTTTTACCAGCCCGGATGAGGGCATAACGATTCCGGAAAGGTGAGCCTTACGTGTATAGCTACCATAAAGAATAAAGAGTATCAGGCACAGAAATATGAATAACGTTGTGAGTGCGCTTACTGATAAACCGAATGACGCAGGTAAAACAATCTCACCATAATCAGAATCTGTTTGATGATTTAAAGCCTCTTCCCTGAAGATATTCATATCCCAAATACCCTTCAAAAATTTAACGACAAAACAAAAGCATTCATGCACGAATGAATTATAATAGGATAAAAAAGCCCTCTGCTTCTTATTCTAACTATTAATAGCAATATTGACACCAAAAAAAGAATGGATTGATCTAAAATGTTATAATACTGTCCATGCATCAGACAAAAAGACAATGAAGTCAATATACATGGGATAATATACTTTTTATTAAAAATTGAGTGGAAAACACCGAAGATACAGCCCCTGTATATAATCTCCTCATAATATGGGACTACGAAGGTGGCTATTATAAATGCTATAAAACTAATATGGGAAGGTCCATAATGATATAAATTATCCCTGTAAAGATAAACATTATACTGAACCAGCAAAATGACAAACAACACAACAATAGAAAATTTTATTGAAGCTAAATCTCTACTTGGGCGTAATTTAAAACCATCCAACTTCCTTAAGTAAAAAATATACAAGAAAAATGCAATTGAAAATTCCGCAATAAACAATAAGAAAAATGACACATCGAGAGTAAGATAGCGGAGGGTTATGGATGGCGATAACGTAATTATTATTGAGATAACAGACGCAATAAAAAGAACAATTACGTTTTTCTTACTATAAATGAATGGATAGACATGCCTAAAGATTATCATGTTCAACCTATTATTAATTCATATTTTATATAAGAATCAACAAATATGGCTATGATATCGTAATCATTTTTTGATATCATGCACTTTAACTTCAGTGAACATTTGTAATGATTCCATTCTGCAACACAACAATTTTTATCGGAGTGTACTTTATTTACTTTTAAACCTATTCATCAAGTTAACGCCCCATCGAGTTACTGCTATTAATACAATCAACGCAATAATAAACCTTGATATAATCCCTGGCCGTGATACTTCGTCAAACTCAAGAACTTCAGCGTATTTCAAAAGGGTAAATGCGATAATGAAAAAAAATAAGTAAATTAGGAAATTTAAAAATTGTTTCATGCTTAACCCGATACTTGTGATTACATTAACTTTATCAAAAATAATAGCTCATCATGACTACTTCGAATAATCATTAAATATCGAAACACCTAGAATAACATTCAGTTATAATGAGCTTTTAAATTATTATCACACACAACTCAAATTACTTACCAACGGCATTGTCCGGGGCCGTTGTAATTATTACTTTTATCTTTACTACCACGATCTGAAAAACTATCTTTTGTGCACTGGCCAGCTATAGCTCCACCAATTACCCCAGCGGTCATACCCACTGGCCCCCCAGGAGAGCCGGCGATTAGACCACCGATGATTCCTGCGCCGCATGAGTCAACGCCCTTGTAAATAGAGCCATTGTTTCCTTTTGAATTACCAGGTTTAGAGCTGGTGTTACGACTACCGGCACCTTCATAATTACCGCTTCCATTGCCGCCACTTACTAATGCTATCTCATTAAGGCTTAATGCTCTTATATTCGACATAAATCATCTCCATTTAATTTAGTTTTGCATTTTGTGCTAAAAAAATATCTTACATTACTTAATGTAAAGAAAGTGTATTTATGTAAGCAAATGTAAATAAGCTATTGAACTTCGTAAACCGTAGCTCCATTTGGGAGCAGTTCAGCTCCTGCATGGGCAGGCCTATAACACGAAATCGACCTGGAGGTACGGTAATGTTCAGGCATCTTTTCTGACGTCCAGCGCGCAATCACTTCTGCGTCGTAACAGATTTTACAGCCATGGCGCATCGCTTCGTTACGGACGTGCCAGAGTGTTTCGGCTTCTTCGGGCCTGGCTTTTCTTGGCATTACATACTCCTTTATGGATAAATCTGAATAACAAAAGCACGACCAACTGGAATGTGATATTGATGAAATATCAGAACCCAAACAAATGATAACGCTCAAATATGGAGATCACCGGATGACGATACCCACGCTTACGACAGAACGCTTATTACTTAAACCCCTTGTTGCCGCCGATGCCGTCCAGATCCAGCAACGCTATCCGCGCTGGGAGATTGTCCGCTATATGGTGGCTTCAGTCCCCTGGCCCTACCCGGAAAACGGTGCAGAAAATTATGTCAACAACGTTGCACTGCCCGATATGGCCAAAGGGATTGCGTGGTTCTGGACGATTCGCCGTCGCGAAGCGCCTGACGAACTGATGGGGTTGATTTGCCTGTATGACGTGGAGGACAACAACCGGGGCTTCTGGCTCGCACCGGAATTTCAGGGCCAGGGATATATGCGCGAGGCGAGTATTGCGGCCACGGATTACTGGTTCAATACGCTTAACAAACCGGTGTTGCGCGCGCCGAAAGCGGCGGCCAACAGCCGCTCCCGACGTATTTCAGACAGCAGCGGCATGCGGCTCATCAGGACGGAGAAGAAAGCCTATGTCAGCGGCCTGCTGGATTCGGAGCTGTGGGAAATCACCCGCGACGAGTGGAATGCCCGTCAGGTCAGCTGATAATGCTTATCCGGCATCAGTCTTTCAGGGATATTCTCTTCATCGTTCATCTGCAACAGATCGCGCTCCATCATGTTGCAGATGGCGTCCAGCGGCAGATCGTTATCTTCCGTCCCAAACGGATCTTCCAGCTCTTCCGCCAGCGTATCCAGCGAGATAAAAGTGTAGGAAATCAGCGCAGAGACAAAGGGCGTCATGTAATGCAGATCAACTACCAGCGCAAACGGCAGCATGATGCAGAACAGATACACCGTCCGGTGCAGGATCAGCGTATAGGCAAACGGGACTGGCGTATTGGCGATACGCTCACAGCCAGCCAGCACGATGGACATATCATTCAGGCGGTTGTTGAGGCTGTGAAACAGAATGTCTGAAAGGTGCCCGCTACGCCGCCGTACGGCCAGCCACTCCCCCATGATCAGCAGGATACGGTTCGCCGGCGAGTTGGCGTCCATCACTTTGCGTAAATCGTCAGGAGCCAGATAGCGGGACAGCTGATCGGCATTGGTTTCTCTGCGCAGGGTCATACGCAGACAGTTAGCAAACGCGATTTGCAGGCGGACAAACTCTCCAAGATGTTTATCATCCGGCAAGGTGTTTTTTACCTCGCGAAACAGCGAGCGCGCCGCTATCATCAACTGCCCCCAAAGCAGACGCGCCTCAACGTAGCGCGAATAACAGGCGTTATTGCGAAATCCCAGGAAGATGGCGATAGCCACGCCCAGAATGCTGAACGGCGCGACGGTAAACCGGATACCCAGCGAGGTGTACCACGGCAGCATGACAATCACGGCGATGGAAAGCAGGAAGTTAAGCAGCAGTCGGGTATAAATTTTGGGAAGTACCGAACCATGCCAGACAAAAATCAGTTGCAGCCAGTGCTGTTGAGGACGAACAATCATAATCAGCTTCAGAAAAGTAAAGAGCGCGGCTATTAAACGTGATCCCCCTCACGGTTGCAAGCATGTTAATAGTTCATTGCATTTTCTGACCTGTTAAGCCTCAACCGCACGGTGCTGCATGTGTTTTTTAAAAAAAGAACGTATAGTATGTTGTAACTAAAAGTAGTCTGTAAAAAACCCGGCCAACGCCGGGCATTATGATTAGCTGAGCGGTTTTACCGCATCGCGCATGCCTTTGCTTAAAATTGCATCCAGATCCAGCACAACCTGGTCTACCAGTCCGTTCACCAGAGTGAGATCCTGTTCCCAGTGCTCGCTCACGCTTAACACTGACGATACCAGTTCACGGGTAGTGACCTGTTTGTCGTGATGTTGCGTCCACAACTGCTGGTAACGTTCAAGCCAGTGCGCATCGTCCTGCACCGGATAGCGCTCACCGTTGCGCTCGGCACGGTAAAATGCAATCAGCGCCGCCAGAGCAAAGGTCAGACGTGCTGGCAGTTTGCCGGTCGCCTTCTGCCCTGCCAGCAGTTGCGGCAGAATGCGGGTGCGGTACTTGGTCATCCCGTTCAGTGCAATCGACAGCAGCTGATGCTTAATGTACGGATTACGGAAACGCCCCGTTACGGCACTGGCGAAGGAGTGCAGCTCGTCGCACGGCAGATCCAGGACCGGAATAATCTCCTCATAAATAGCCTTCTCTACGAACGCGCAAATTTCCGCGTCGTTCATGGCTTCCCCTACCGTATCCAGGCCAGCCTGAAAAGCGACCGGCACCAGCGCCGTGTGCGCGCCGTTGAGGATCGCCACCTTACGCTCTTTATACGGCTTGATATCGTCAACAATCAGGACGTTGAGCGGGTATTTATTCAGGCGCAGTTCAGCTGCAAGTGATTTCGGGCCCTGAATAACAAACAGATAGAAATGTTCCGCCGTGTCGAGGAAGCTGTCGTGATAGCCCAGACCGGCTTCCAGCTCTGCCACCTCATCACGCGGATAGCCGGTAACAATGCGGTCAACCAGCGTCGAGCAGAAGGTGTTAGCATCATTCAGCCACGTAATGAATGCCGCCGGCAGCGCCCACTCCTGTGCATAGCGCAGCACCAGTTCACGCAGGGCATCGCCGTTGTAGTCGATGAGTTCGCAAGGAATGATAATCCAGCCTTTATCCGCTGCCCCGTTAAAGTGGGTAAAGCGCTCGAACAGCAGACGCGTCAGTTTGGCCGGATAGCTGACAGCTGGCGCATCGTCAAACTTATCCCCCGCGTGATAGCTGATCCCCGCCTCCGTGGTATTGGAGAAGACAAACCGCATGTCCGGATTATGGGCGAGCTTCAGGAATTCATCGTACTGGCTGTAGACGCTGATTTCACGATTCACGGAACGAATAAGACGCGCATCGCTTACCGCTTCCCCCTGCTCATTCAGACCACGAATAATCGTGGTATACAGACCCTCCTGGGTGCTCAGCGACGGGGGAAAATCGCTCTGGATCGGCCGCACAATCACCACACCTGAATTGAGATCGGTATGCTCGTTTAAGAGGTCGATTTGCCAGTCAACGAACGCGCGCAGGAAGTTACCTTCGCCAAACTGGATGATACGTTCAGGATAGCGCGCACCGGGGAAATCACGACGGTTGAGTGTGTTCACAATGGAGGTCCTTTATGATTAGTCATACAGCCTGATAAGATTGGTGTGATAACTTATCAAAACTTCAGGACCATAACCCCTGTCTGGATCAACTCAGGATGCGATGGTGAAAAATAATCACAGAAATTTATAGAACACCGAGGTCGCCGTCATGTCCCCGTTCGGCATCAGGGCGTAGCGTGGGATCTCCCCCGCCTTTTGCCAGCCTGCTCTCTGGTAAAACGTCTCCGCGCCGCTGCCGGTTGAGGTATCAAGCACCAGTACCGTAAGCGCTTTTTCACGTGCAACCGCCTCCAGGGCTTCCATCAGCGCCATTGCCGCCCCTTTACGGCGCGCGTTCTCATGAACCAGCAGTTTCGCGACATCTGCACGGTGCGGCTGGTTTTCAGGCTGATCGGTGATCAGCTGGACCGTGCCAACCAGCCCCTGCTCCGCATCAAAACAGCCCAGGACGGTACGCTCGTCGCGCCCGACGCTGTCTGCGACGCCGACCCAGAAGGTTTGGGCTTTCCCGGCAGAAAAAGGCAGCATAAAGCTGACGGAGGCGCCTCCGTTGACACAGTTGACGAGAATATCGTTCAGGGCATCGATGTGGGTGAGGATGTCCTGCCGGGAGAGAGGTTTAATCAGCATGGGAGAGTTCATTGCGCGTCCTTAGGTTGAATCTCTCCACTTTGCTATTAACATTTTTGTAACGCAATAAGTGATGACATAGGATTTCGTTATGTCATTTCTCGCCGTGGTGTTGCCGCTTCATGGCGTACATTTGCGCATCCGCGTGTTTTAGCCATGCCTGCATATCGTTGCGGTGATGATCGAACTCGCTCAGCCCCCAGGAGAACTGTAACGACCAGGGATGCAGCTGACGCGCGTTATACTTTTCCGTTTGTTCCACGAGATACTGCATGGCGATCCAGGCGCCAGGCTCATCGGTATCCGCAAACAGCACCGCGAACTCATCTCCCCCGAAACGTACCAGCAGATCGGCCTCGCGGAACGAGGAACGCATCAGGGCGGCCATCGCTTTCAGAGCTTTGTCCCCCTCCTGATGTCCGAAGCGATCGTTAATGGTTTTGAAATGGTCCAGATCCAGCCAGCCAAGGGTTAAGGGTTCTGCCCGACGCTGCGAAACCGACAGTGCAAACTGCGCAAACTGGTTAAACCCGCGACGGTTAAACAGCCCCGTGAGTTCATCGGTTGTGGCCGCGCTAACGGCCGCAAATTCATCCTCTGCCAGCGCGCTGAGATCGGCCAGTACGGCGGCATCCGCCGCGGTAAACTCACGAGGCGCGTAATCAATAAGACATAACGATCCCACGCACGCCCCGTCACGTAAACGCAGCGGGAAACCGGCGTAAAAGCGCACGCCCGGATCTCCCACCACCTGCGGATTATCCGCAAAGCGTTCGTCCAGCAGCGTGTCACTCACCACCAGCGGCGCGTCACCCAGGATCGTATGACCACAAAACGAGAGATCGCGAGGCTGGGTGGCAGGTACCTGGCCGTCGGCAGACTTCACGATCGCGGCGTGGTCATCCACCAGCGTAATCATCGCCAGCGGCACCCTGAAAAAGCGTGTTGCCAGCCGCGTAAGACGATCAAACGCGGGGTAATTGTCGATCTCAAGCAGACCGGACTCGCGCAGAGCATTCATGCGCTCCGCTTCATTCACGGGAATTTGAGGTGCCTTCATAACGTCTCCTGACGCTGAGCATTAGTAAAAGCGTAGCTTAAACAGAGACATTGTCAGTTCAGGAGGCACGATTTACCTCTATGACCAGCCAATGATGGATTACGTTGACGATATACTGTTGTTGCTGCGCACTCAGCGGCACGCCCTGCGGGATAGCGTGCCACTTAGCCAGACAGCCCCGACAGCAGGTTGCCGTGGCATGCTGGGCGATAAAAACCGGATGGCCGCGCATTGGCGTCTGCTTACCGTCATTCACCGGGTGTGCAGGCGCCAGCCGCGCGGCGACAAAATCGGCGGCATGCTTATCGATAGTCTCCGCGCCCTTATCCCAGCAGTATTGCCGCTCTTTCGTCCCTAAATGAAATCGTGAACGGAATGTGGAGCGAGCCAGGCGCGCGAACAGAGGATCTAACGTGGACATCAGTATACGGACCGTCCAAGGCGTTTGGTCAGCTGTTCCAGCGCCGCCACGCCCGCCAGTGAATTTCCGGTCTCGTCCAGTTCCGGGCTCCAGACGGCAATCGCCATCTCGTGAGGGACAATCGCCACGACCCCACCGCCAACGCCGGATTTAGCCGGCAGCCCCACGCGCCAGGCAAACTCCCCGGCATTCTGATACATTCCGCTGGTTGCCATTAAGGCGTTGATCTGCCGGGCCTGCATCGGGGAGACAACGTCCTCGCCCAGATGCGGGGCATGGCCCTGATGCGCCAGAAACAGAAAAGTCTGCGCCAGTTCGACGCAGTTCATCTTCAGCGCGCAGTAATGAAAATAGTTTTGCAGCACCGTGGCGACGTCATTATGAAAGTTGCCGAAGGACTTCATCAGCCAGGCGATGGCGGCGTTACGTGCAGAGTGTTCAAACTCAGAGCGCGCTACCACCGGATCGTAGGCGATGTCCTGCACGCCGGAAAGCTGCCGCACAATCTGGAGCATCCGCTGGCGCGGCGCGCTCAGCCGGCTTTGCAGCATATCGCACACCACCAGCGCCCCGGCGTTAATAAACGGGTTACGCGGCTTACCCTGTTCGATTTCCAGCTGGAGAAGGGAGTTGAACGGCTGACCGGACGGATCTTTGCCCACCCGCTGCCAGATCTCCTGCTCGTCATACTGGCGCATGGCGGCAACGAGGCTAAGCACTTTTGAGATCGACTGAATCGAAAAGCGCTCAAGCGCGTCTCCCGCCTGAAAACGCTGACCGTCAACAGTACAAATGGCGATACCGAGCTTATTACCGCTGATCGAAGCCAGCGCGGGAATGTAATCGGCAACCTTACCCTGCCCCAGTAACGGACGAACCTGCGCCAGAATCTCGTCCAGCATCTCATTATGGATGACCGCAGCCACACTTTGCTCCTTGCCCTCAGGCTAAAACGGGCAGCGAGTATAACAGACGCTTATACGTCACGTCAGGCAGGGAGACGAAAACGCGAGACGGCCTGCAACAAAAGATCGGACTGCTGATGCAGGCGCTCAGAGGCATTTGACGCTTCGCTAACCAGCACATCTGTCCGACGCGATACCTGATTCAGCGCCTGAAGCTGACGGGTCATCTGATGAATGCTGTCCCCCTGATTCAGGGTAGCCAGCGAAATATCATTCAGCAGGCTGCTCAGATTCGCCACCAGCCCGGTGACCTGTTGCAAATTCTCTTCCAGACGGTTTACCACCTGAGAACCTTCTTCAATGCCCTGTAGCGAGTGGTTAATTAGCGCCTGGATGGTTTGCGTAGAGTGACTGCTTTTTCTGGCCAACAGCCCCACTTCCCGGGCAACCACAGCAAATCCGCGCCCCTGCTCTCCTGCATGGGCGGCTTCAATGGCAGCGTTGAGGGCGAGAATGTTGGTCTGAAACGCCACGCTGTCGATCATCGCGACGATCCCGCGCATCTCTGAGGATCGGTCGACGATCGTCTGCATCGAGCCATTCACCGCTGACATCATTTGCTCCCCACCAGCGGCAGCCTGTCGGGCTTCATCCGCGCGCGAGCGGGCGAGTTTTGCATAACCCGTGTTCCCCTCAACGTGGGTTTCGAGATCGGCGATGTGTGCGGTCACCTCCTCCAGCTCTTTGGCCTGTCGCGTAGACTGCTGATAAAGCTTCTGATTCCCCTGCGCAAGCGATCCGATATTTTCAACCATGGAGGTAGTGGCCTCGCTGACCTGGGTCACCAGTTGCTGGAGCCCGCGCTGCATGGCGGTAATACTGCCGCTGAGCTGGCTGATTTCACGGTTAAAGCGCACAACGTCAGGCGGCGTGCCTGACAAATCCCCTGCCGCAAGCTGGTTAATCTGGATAATCAGACGGCGTAGCGGGGATATCACCCACTTCGCCATTCCGAACCAGACGGCTATGGCAATGGCCAGCAGCACCAGCGGCGCAAACAGGAACAGCCGTTGCAGACCTGAGAGTTGTTCCATGAGCCACTGACGCCCCTGTATCGCCTGCTTCTCACTCCGTTGCTGATAGCGTGCGAAGTTGTCATTAAAATCGGTCTGAAACGCCTGGGCGGGTACGGCGAAAAAGAGGTCAATGCTGTTGGTTTTCACCAGCCCCTCCGCCTGCTCCCGGATGGCGTCGAAAAACAGCTGATAGCTGTTAACCAGCCCGTCGTCTTTCGGCGGGTTAAGCGCGAGCCAGGCCTGCCATGCCTGCTGTGACGCCGCCAGGGATTTTTGCGCCTCGTCCATCAGGCTATGCCAGCTCCCTTCCGAGCCGGTCTCCTTGTCCTGCATAAAGTACACGCCGGAGCGGTTGAGCAGATCGCTGGCCGCCAGCAGAGAAATACGGGCCTGATCCAGTCTGCTCTGCTGCTGCCAGGCCAGCTGATTGCGCTGTTCATTACGCTGGGCTTCATTCAGGGAGGCGGTCAGCAGGAAGGAGGAAGAGAGTTGCAGGGCGGAGAAAAGGCCAATGATACAAAAGATGCCGGTCAACAGGCCAAACTGACGAGGGATAAAGCGCGGCGCAAGACGACTAAAAATTTGCGTTAGGTTCATAATTTTCTTCTGTAACAATACGTTAGACGCGAGCGAGTCTACGAAACGAAAATGACAGAACCATTACGCAAAAATGACAGGAAACGTGAATTGCCGGGTAGCGGCCTGGCCTTACCCGGCAACAAGACTAGACGCGATCCTTCCACACCGTCTGCACATTACAGAACTCATGCAGGCCGAAATGAGAAAGCTCTCGCCCGAAGCCGCTCTTCTTCACCCCGCCAAACGCGACGCGCGCATCGCTGGCGCTGTAGCCGTTGATAAAGATCCCGCCGCACTCCAGCTCGCGCGCAAAGGTTACAGCCAGCGCATCGTTCTCGGTAAAGACCGTCGCCGATAAGCCAAAATCGCTGTCGTTAGCCAGCTGCAATGCGTGCGCCGCATCGTTCGCGATGGTAATTGCCGCCACCGGACCAAACAGCTCCTGACGAAAGGCCGTCATCTGTGGGGTGACGCCGCCGAGTACGGTTGGGGCATAATAGTTACCGGTCCCGGACATCTTCTCTCCGCCCAGCAGCAGGGTCGCCCCTTCCGCCAGCGTAGCCTGCACCTGCTGATGCAGTTCATCGCGAAGATCAAATCGCGCCATCGGGCCAATATAGTTATCTTCCTCATCCGGTGCGCCCATCTTCAGCGCCTTGACCGCGTCAACAAAGCGTTGGGTAAAGGCGTCCGCCACGCCCGCTTCCACAATAAAGCGTTTTGCCGCCGCACAAACCTGCCCGGTATTCTGATAACGTCCGGCCACCGCCGCGTTGACGGCCAGATCCAGATCGGCATCGTTCAGAACGATAAACGGATCGGAACCGCCCAACTCCAGCACGCATTTCTTCAGCGCCGCGCCCGCCTGCGCGCCAATTGCCGCACCAGCCCGAACGCTGCCGGTTACGGTCACCGCCGCGATACGACGATCGTTAATCGCCTGGCTGACGCCGTCATTCGTCGCGTTCACCCAGCCAAAGACCCCCTCCGGGAAACCGGCATCCGCGAATACCTTCCCGATCAGCTCCGCCGAGCCGAGCACATTAGGCGCATGTTTAAGCAGATAGCTGTTCCCTGCCAGCAGGATCGGCACCGCACCGCGCAGCACCTGCCAGAGCGGGAAGTTCCACGGCATCACCGCCAGAACGGGCCCAAGCGGACGGTACTCAATCACCGCATTTTCGACCTGGGTAGATTCCGGGTGCAGCATCGCCGGGCCGTGTTCAGCGTACCAGTCGCAAAGGCTGGCGGACTTAGCCACCTCCGCACGCGCCTGCATAATGGGCTTGCCCATCTCCCGGGAGATAGTCTGCGCCATCTCTTCCGCACGACTACGCAGCGCCGCACCCAGATCGCGAAGTTTTTGCGCCCGGTGCGCCACGCTTTCGCGTCGCCACTGACGAAAACCGGTATCCGCCTGCGCAATGGCACGCTCAACGTCATGGGACGTTGCCCACGGGTAAGCAGCCAGCGTTTCGCCGGTAGCCGGGTTGACAGAGTGGGCATGGGTAGCAGATGAATAGGTCATGATGTTCTCCACGTAATAACAGTTGATTGATTGTGGCCTACTCTGCTATTTCTTAAAAATGAATAATACTCACCACCTTATTCACGAATCGAGAATGGTATGGACTTAACTCAGCTTGAGATGTTTAACGCCGTCGCACTGACCGGCAGCATTACCCAGGCGGCGCAGAAGGTACACCGGGTGCCGTCAAACCTCACCACCCGCATCCGACAGCTAGAAGCGGATCTCGGCGTGGAACTGTTTATTCGCGAGAATCAGCGCCTGCGGCTTTCCCCCGCCGGGCACAATTTTTTGCGCTACAGCAAGCAGATCCTGGCGCTGGTTGACGAAGCGCGAATGGTCGTCGCCGGGGATGAACCGCAGGGATTATTCTCGCTCGGCGCGCTGGAAAGTACCGCCGCCGTGCGCATTCCGGAAAGTCTGGCGCGGTTTAACCAGCGCTATCCGCGCATTCAGTTTGCGTTATCCACCGGGCCTTCCGGTACGATGATTGACGGCGTGCTTGAGGGGACGCTCAGCGCCGCCTTTGTCGACGGGCCGCTCTCGCACCCGGAACTGGAAGGGATGCCGGTTTACCGGGAAGAGATGATGCTGGTCACCCCTGCGGGTCACGCGGAAGTATCAAAAGCCACGCAGGTGAGCGGCAGCGACGTGTATGCCTTTCGCGCCAACTGTTCTTACCGGCGTCATCTGGAGAGCTGGTTCCATGCCGACCGCGTCACGCCGGGAAGGATCCATGAGATGGAGTCCTATCACGGGATGCTCGCCTGCGTGATTGCCGGGGCAGGCATTGCGCTGATGCCCCGCTCCATGCTGGAGAGCATGCCGGGCCATCATCAGGTGGCGGCGTGGCCGCTGGCGGAAAACTGGCGCTGGCTCACCACCTGGCTGGTGTGGCGACGCGGGGCGATGACCCGCCAGCTTGAGGCGTTTATCGCGCTGCTGAACGAGCGTCAGCCACCAGCGCCCAGTTGTTAATGATGAACGTAGTCCTGGAGTCGAAGGAAAATTTTTCCCTTCATATACAGCGTGGCCTGCCCGCCAATCAGCACGCGGTCGCCTTTCAGCTCGCAGCGCAGATCCCCGCCGCGCAAGGAGACCTGGCGGGCCGACATCTGCGTTTTACCAAGCTTTTCGCTCCAGTACGGGATCAGCATGCTGTGAGCTGATCCCGTCACCGGATCTTCCGGCACCCCTTCCCCCGGGCAGAAGAAGCGGCTGACGAAATCATACTCATCCCCCGGCGCCGTAACGCAGACCATTTTCCCGAGCGGGAGCATGGCCGCAATATCCGGCGTCAGCGCTTCCACCTGCCGCTGGCTGTCGAGCACCACCATGTAGTCACGCCCCACACGCACCTCGTCTGCTGCGTTAATGCCCAGCGCGCTGAACAGCACTGCGGGTGGAGTATCGACAACCTCGGTTGACCACGCCGGGAAATTAAGCGTCAGCCAGTCGCCGCTGCGTTGTACCGTCAGATCGCCGACAAAGCGCGTGGTGAAGGTGATTTCCGTATGCGGATAATCCAGGTATTCGAAAATAACGTGAGAAGCCGCGAGGGTTGCGTGGCCGCAGAGGTTAATTTCATCCTGCGTGGTAAACCAGCGCAGTTCAAACCCGTTATCCGTTCGGACAAAGAACGCCGTCTCTGACTGATTATGCTGCTTCGCCATCTTCAGCAGCGTCTCATCCGGCAGCCACGCTTCCAGCGGACACACCGCCGCCGCATTGCCGCCGAACGCCCTGTCGCTGAAGGCATCTACCAGATAAAAATCAATTTCCTGCATCGTTGGTTCCTCTTAGATTTGTTCAGCGCAGAAATACTGTGCCCTTCAGATACAGTGCCGCCTGCCCGCCCATCCGCACGCGGTCGCCCTTGAGTTCGCAGCGTACGTCGCCACCACGGGCAGAAACCTGGCGGGCAAACATCTGTGTTTTGCCAAGCCGTTCACTCCAGTACGGGATCAGCATGGTGTGCGCGGAGCCGGTGACAGGATCTTCCGGCACGGCCACGCCTGGCGAGAAGAAACGGCTGACAAAGTCGTATTCCCCCTCGTCCCGGGCAGTGACGGCTACTTTATGCTCGCCCGGCGTCATGGCGGAGAAATCCGGATTAAGGGCTTCAACCTGCTCGCGGCTTTCCAGTACCAGCACCCAGGCGCGGCCTTTTCGCGCCTCGACGTAGTGGCTGATACCGAGTGCGGTGAGCATCTCCGGTGGCGGCGTCTGTGCCTGCGTCGGGCAGGCCGGGAAGTCCAGCGTCATCCAGTCACCTTCACGACTGACGGTCAGGCGACCAGAGGCGGTGTCAAAATGAAGGCGTGAGTCCGGATAATCCAGTTCGTGAAAAAGTACATACGCCGCGGCAAGCGTCGCGTGACCACAGAGATTAACCTCGGTGAGCGTGGTGAACCAGCGCAACTCGATCCCCCCTTTGGTACACACAAAAAACGCGGTTTCTGACTGGTTATGCTGTTGTGCCATTCGCAGTAACGTCTCATCCGGTAGCCATGCGTCGAGCGGGCACACCACCGCCGGGTTGCCGCCAAAGGAGGACGCGCTGAACGCATCTACCAGATAAAAATCAATCTCCTGCATCGTGTTACCGCCTGTTTTTGTTGTGTTGTTCTTTATCTTCGATGAAAACAACCCCGTTCGCTACCGCTGCATGAAGGTAAATTTTGTGATTCACATCACATAACGGTTGAGTTTTCGCCGTTTAAGGCTTTAAGATCGTCTCCTCATCTTTCAGGCAACGAATCCCAGATATCCCTATGACAACACACACGGTTTCCCGCAGAGTCGCGTGGCTACGCGTGGTCACGCTCGCCATCGCCGCGTTTATTTTCAACACCACGGAATTTGTTCCGGTTGGGCTGTTGTCCGACATCGCCGCCAGCTTCCATATGGAAACGGCACAGGTTGGCATTATGCTGACCATCTATGCATGGGTGGTGGCGCTGATGTCGCTGCCGTTTATGCTGCTGACCAGCCAGATGGAACGTCGTAAGCTGCTGATTGGGCTGTTTGTGGTGTTCATTGCCAGCCATGTGCTGTCATTTATGGCATGGAACTTTACCGTGCTGGTCATCAGCCGCGTCGGCATCGCGTTTGCCCATGCCGTTTTCTGGTCGATCACCGCGTCCCTCGCCATTCGTCTGGCTCCGGCGGGAAAACGCGCCCAGGCGCTGAGCCTGATTGCCACCGGAACGGCGCTGGCGATGGTGTTAGGCCTGCCGATCGGGCGCATTGTGGGGCAATACTTCGGCTGGCGCACCACCTTCTTTGCCATCGGCATGGGGGCGCTGATCACCCTGGTGTGTCTGATCAAACTGCTGCCAAAACTGCCCAGCGAACACTCCGGCTCGCTGAAAAGTCTGCCGCTGCTGATGCGTCGACCGGCGCTGATGAGCATCTATCTGCTGACCGTGATTGTGGTGACCGCCCATTACACGGCCTACAGCTATATTGAGCCATTTGTTCAGGTTGTGGCGGGCTTTAGCGCTAACTTTGCCACCGTTCTGCTGCTGATCCTGGGCGGCGCGGGGATTATCGGCAGCATCCTGTTCGGGAAGCTGGGCAATAAGCACGCGTCTGCGCTGGTAAGCAGTGCGATTGGTCTGCTGCTGGCATGCCTGCTGTTACTGATGCCTGCGGCAGGCAGCGAGAGTCATCTGGCGATCCTCAGTCTGTTCTGGGGCGTGGCAATCATGATTATTGGTCTGGGAATGCAGGTCAAAGTGCTGGCGCTGGCCCCGGACGCCACGGACGTAGCGATGTCGCTCTTCTCCGGGATTTTTAATCTGGGGATTGGCGCCGGTGCGCTGGTGGGAAATCAGATCAGCCTGCATGTATCGATGTCGGCCATTGGTTATCTCGGGGCGATTCCGGCGCTGATCGCGCTGATCTGGTCGGTGCTTATCTTCCGTAAATGGCCGGTCGCGATGGAAGAACAGTCCAGCCACGGTTGACGTTTGTTATGCCGGGTGGCGGCTTCGCCTTACCCGGCCTACGAAGCATTAATATCCGTGTTCTTCATCACCGCCAAGATAACGGAATCTTTCATCTGTCATTTTGGTCTGACAATCATAGATACCGATTCTCGTTGCCAGAGGAGTGGTTGCAGAAGACGCATCGCTTTATATTCATAAGAATTATATCCATTGCGAGTAGGCCGGGTAAGGCGAAGCCGCCACCCGGCAACGTTCTCAATGATACGTCTTAACAATCTCCAGCACGCCGTTAATAATAAACTGCACGCCCATACAGACCAGCAGAAAACCCATCAGTCGGGAGATAGCTTCAATCCCCCCCTTACCCACCCAGCGCATAATCGCCCCGGAGCTGCGCAATGACCCCCAGACGATAATAGCGATAAGCGCAAAAATGATCGGCGGCGCAACGGTGATAACCCAGTGCGGGAATGTCGTCCCATCACGCACCGTTGAGGCGGAACTGATGATCATCGCAATCGTCCCCGGCCCCGCCGTGCTCGGCATGGCTAACGGCACAAACGCGATGTTGGCGCTCGGTTCGCTTTCAAGCTCCTCCGATTTGCTTTTGGCTTCCGGGGATTCGTGCGCTTTATGCGCCGGGAACAGCATCCGGAAACCAATAAAGGCCACAATCAGCCCGCCAGCAATACGCAGACCGGGAATCGAAATACCAAAGGTATTCATCACCAGTTGCCCGGCGTAATAAGCCACCATCATTATGGCAAAGACATAGACAGAGGCCATCATCGACTGCTGATTGCGCTCTGCGCTGTTCATGTTCCCCGCCAGCCCCAGAAAAAGCGCCACCGTCGTTAACGGGTTCGCCAGCGGCAGCAACACCACCAGTCCAAGCCCCACTGCTTTAATCAAATCCAACATAATGCACCGCAGTCCTTATCCTTATTCAACATCGCAATTATAGGGGCAAATCCTCGTCCGGAGCCATCCGACAGCGTAACCATAATTGTCTCGCGTAATTCATAACCCCAGATTATCTGTATGATTTAAAAGCGTACAGAATAAGTTCCTGAAGCGTTTTAGCATTTCGTGGCATCGGCCGATTCATTCAGTTGACTTATACTTGCCTGAGCAATAATATCTGCCGTGACTAAACTACTTGCCAGGGCAACCATTGTGAAAAGCACCAGTGACCTCTTTAACGACATAATTCCACTGGGTCGTCTTATTCATATGGTTAACCAGAAAAAAGATCGCCTGCTCAATGACTATCTGTCACCGCTGGATATCACCGCAACACAGTTCAAAGTGCTGTGTTCCATTCGCTGCGAAGTGTGTATCACGCCGGTTGAGCTGAAAAAGGTGCTCTCTGTCGATCTGGGTGCGTTAACCCGCATGCTGGATCGTCTCGTCTGTAAAGGATGGATAGAACGAAGCCCTAACCCGAATGACAAACGTGGCGTACTGGTGAAACTGACCAGCGATGGCGCGGCCATGTGTGAGCAATGTCATCAATTAGTAGGACAAACACTGCACCAGGAACTGACAAAAAACTTATCGGCAGATGAAGTGGCAACGCTTGAGCTCTTACTCAAGAAAATCCTGCCGTAAACAGAAAAAGAGGTATGACGATGTCCAGACGCAATACTGACGCTATCACCATTCATAGCATTTTGGACTGGATCGAAGATAACCTGGAATCTCCACTCTCTCTTGAGAAAGTGTCTGAGCGTTCAGGTTACTCAAAATGGCACCTGCAACGGATGTTTAAAAAAGAGACCGGCCATTCATTAGGACAATATATTCGCAGCCGCAAGCTGACGGAGATTGCCCAAAAACTGAAAGAAAGCAATGAGCCGATCCTCTATCTGGCGGAACGCTACGGATTTGAATCGCAACAGACCCTGACGCGTACGTTCAAGAACTACTTTGACGTGCCGCCTCATAAGTACCGTATTACCAGTATGCCGGGTGAATCCCGTTATCTGTATCCGCTAAAACATTGCAGTTAATCATCGCCTGTTAAGACGTAACCGAGGAAATCATGAAATTTATCGCCTCCGCCGCCCTCACCTTGCTGGTGCTGGTTTCCGGCCAGAGCTTCGCGGAGCAAACCCCCAATGCGGGGCAGCAAAATAATCGTGACACCATGATTATGCCGTCCACGCAAAACCAGTCGCCCTGGGACTTCAATCACATGGGCGCTGGCAGCGACAAATCCGACGAATTAGGCGTGCCGTATTACAACCACGACCTGTAATTCGTTTTTGCCCCGCTAATGCGGGGCTTTTTTCTGCCTTAACCCCGCACCTGCGTTGCCCGACGCACCCGCAAGCCAAAGACGTTGATATACAGCCCGGCCATAATCAGCCCTGCGCCACACAGTTGCAGCACGCTGAGCGTTTCATCCAGCAACAGTGCGGCGCTGGCAAGCCCGACCACCGGTACCAGCAGCGATAACGGCGCCACACGCCAGGTTTCATAGCGTCCGAGCAGCGATCCCCAGATACCATAGCCAATGATTGAGGCGACTAACGCCAGGTAGATCAGCGACAAAATGGTCGTCAGGTCGATCTCCACCAGGCTTTTCAACATCGCCTGCGGACCATCCAGAATAAACGACGCGGCCATAAACGGCACGATTGGGATCAATGCGCTCCAGACCACCAGCGATAAGACCGGCGGACGCGTCTCGTGCTGCATTATCAGTTTGTTAAAGATATTGCCGCACGCCCAGCTCAGCCCCGCCGCCAGGGTGAGCATAAAGCCTAGCAGCGCGACATGCTGACCGTTGAGGCTGCCTTCAATCAGCACCAGCACGCCAAAGACCGCAAGGCTAATGCCCGCCAGCTGCTTGCCCTGCAAGCGTTCGCCGAAGACAAATGCGCCGAGAATGATGGTAAAGAACGCCTGCACCTGAAGCACCAGCGAAGCCAGGCCCGCAGGCATACCGAATTTGATGGCGCAAAAAAGAAACGCAAACTGACCAAAGCTGATGGTAAGGCCGTAGCCCAGCAGCAGCTTAAGGGGAATTTTCGGGCGGGCAACGAACAGCAGCGCCGGGAAGGCCACCAGCAGGAAGCGCAGCCCCGCCAGCATCAGTGGAGGCATGTTGTGCAACCCCATTTTGATGCCCACAAAATTGAGTCCCCACACCACGACAACCAGCAACGCTAACAGCCCGTCTTTCCGCGTCATTTTCCGCCCCTGAATTATTAAAATTTTGTAAACACTTCAAGGTAACAGAAAAAATAGCCCCGCGAGAAGATCATTAATTCTGGTACTGGAGAGAAGCACCTGCGGATAAATTGGGTGCTATACAAGCTGCCGATCCCATGATAATCCTGTAATAACACAACAAAAAAAGCATAAGCATTTGTCGGGCAGGAAAATGAAACCATCAATCAGGCGCTCAACCGCAGCGCTGCTGGCATCGTCATTGTTATTAACAATTGGCCGCGGGGCAACGCTGCCCTTTATGACCATATATCTCACACGCGTGTACGATATGAGCGTGGAGAATATTGGCTATGCCCTTACCGTGGCGTTGACCATCGGCGTGGTGTTTAGCCTGGGGTTTGGCATCCTGGCGGATAAGTTCGACAAAAAACGCTATATGCTGATCGCCATCGTGGCCTTTATCGCCGGGTTTGTGGCGATTCCGCTGGTGAATAACGTGACGCTGGTGGTGCTGTTCTTTGCCCTGATTAACTGCGCCTATTCCGTCTTCTCAACGGTGCTGAAAGCATGGTTTGCCGACGTGCTGACCTCCAGCGAAAAGGCGCGCGTTTTCTCACTCAACTACAGTTTCCTGAACATTGGCTGGACGATCGGGCCGCCGATCGGCACCCTGCTGGTGATGTACAGCCTGCAACTGCCGTTCTGGCTGGCCGCCTTCTGCGCCGCACTGCCGCTCGGGTTTATCCATTTCTTTGTGCAGAAAAGCATAGCCTCAGACAGCCCTGAGGAGAAAATGCCGTGGCAGCCCTCGGTGCTGCTGAAAGACCGGGCGCTGTTCTGGTACACGCTCTCCGGCCTGCTGGCGTCGTATGTGGGTGGATCGTTCGCCACCTGCATTTCCCAGTATGTCCTCGCCGCACATGCGGACAGTGATTTCGCAGAAAAGGTGGTGGCCGTTGTGCTGCCCGTCAACGCGGCGGTGGTCGTCACCCTGCAATACGCGCTTGGACGTAAGATCACCGCCAGCAATATCCGTCCGCTAATGACCGCCGCGACGCTTTTTTTCATCCTCGGGCTGGGCGGGTTTATGCTTTCCGGCGAGAACCTGATTTACTGGGGGATCGCGGCGGCGATTTTCACCCTGGGTGAAATTATTTATGCACCGGGTGAATACATGCTGATCGACAATATCGCCCCGCCGGGCATGAAGGCGAGCTATTTCTCCGCCCAGGCGCTGGGCTGGCTCGGCGCGGCGGCGAACCCGATGATCACCGGGCTCATCCTGACCCATCTGCCGCACTGGTCATTATTTATCATTATGATGGCCGCCATCATTGCGGCCTGGCTGATGATATTGCGCGGGATGCGCGTGAAAAGTGAAGATAGCGTGTCGGGTGGCGCTGCGCTTACCCGACCGACAAAACCCTAATCGTAAGCCGGGTAAGGCGAAGCCGTCACCCGGCAAAACCAACACCCTAGTGGTGCAACATCTCCTCCACCACCTGCTCTTTGTACATCTCATTCGGGTAGTAGGTCGGCCAGTTATCCATCTCTTTCAGCAGCGCCTCGTGGGAGGTGTTGCCCATAAAGATATGGAAGTGTGAAGAGGCTTTCGGCCCGATGATATGGTCGCTGAACTGCACAAACTTAGGCGCCTGGCTCGCGTTATCCTTGCACTCAAACAGGTAGCGCACGCCTTTTTTCCCCGACGCATAGGTCAGAATTTTGTAGCCGCTGTAGTCGTAGCGGCAGCTGCTCACCGTTTTGCCGCGGTGGAATTCCATCACGTTGTTTTCAATGCCGATGGCGTCCACGTCCGTCGCGTACCCCTTACGGTAGTAGGCCTTCACCTCGGCAGCGGATTTTTCTCCCTTCTGCGCTTTCTTTTCGAAAACCGGATCCAGCGAACCATCAAGCAGGAACGGATAAACGGACTGCCAGGTCCCGTCCCAGTCAGACAGCTTCCTGTCCCTGACGTCTTTATCCTCAAAGACGCCGTTAGCCGCCTTCTGTTCCGCCTCCGTCATCTGATGACCGTGCGAATGGGCAAAAAGCGAGCCGCTTACCAGCAGCGTTCCCAGAGTAAGCGCAATTTTTGCAAGTTGTGCAGCCACAGCAAAATCCTCATTCCGTTTTATAAGAATGAGGATGTTATATTATAACATTTCAGATCGCAACCAGCCCGCGAACGCCCTCCTGCTCCATGTTCTCCCCGCGCCCCTGCTGGACGATGCTGCCGCGCGACATCACCAGATACCTGTCGGCCAGCTCTGCCGCAAAATCATAAAACTGCTCCACCAGCAGGATGGCCATATCCCCCCGGTTCGCCAGGCTGCGGATCACCTGCCCAATCTCTTTAATCACCGACGGCTGAATACCTTCCGTGGGTTCATCCAGAATCAGTAACCGTGGACGGCTCGCCAGCGCGCGACCTATCGCCAGCTGCTGCTGCTGACCACCGGAAAGATCGCCTCCGCGTCGGTGCTTCATCTCCTTCAGCACCGGGAAAAGCTGCCAAATCTCCTCCGGTACGCTCCTTGCGTTTCCCGCGGAGAAGCGTGACAGCCCCATCAGCAGGTTTTCTTCTACGGTCAGACGCGGAAAAATCTCCCGCCCCTGCGGAACATAGGCCACGCCGGACTGCACCCGCTGGTGCGGTTTACTGTGAGTGATGCTCTTTCCCTGCCAGACCACCTCCCCGCCTTTCACCGGGATCAGCCCCATCAGGCACCTCAGCAGCGTGGTTTTGCCCACCCCGTTGCGCCCCAGCAGGCAGGTAACTTCCCCGACGACCGCCTCAAAGCTCACCCCGCGCAGAATATGACTTCCGCCGTAGTACTGATTCAGTTCGCTAACCTGTAACATCACCTCTCCTTAACGTCCCAGATAGACGTCAATTACCTGTTCATTGGCCTGTACCTCGCGAAGCGAACCTTCCGCCAGTACCCGCCCCTGATGCAGCACCGTGACGTGGTCGGCGATGGTCTCGACGAAGCCCATATCGTGCTCAACCACCATCAGCGAATGCTTGCCTGCCAGGGTGCGGAACAGCTCGGCAGTGTATTCCGTCTCTGCGTCAGTCATACCGGCAGCGGGTTCGTCCAGCAGTAACAGATGCGGGTCCTGCACCAGCAGCATGCCGATCTCCAGAAACTGCTTCTGTCCGTGGGAAAGCAGCCCGGCACGGCGATCGCGCTCGCTGCCAAGCCGCAGCAAAACCAGCATCTCATCAATGCGGTCGCGCTGCTCGCCGCTGAGCGTGGCCCGCAGGCTCGCCCAGACGGACCTGTCGGCTTTCATGGCGATTTCGAGGTTTTCCCCTACGGTCAGCGCTTCAAACACGGTCGGCTTCTGGAACTTACGGCCAATGCCCTGACGGGCGATGGCCGCCGGTTCCAGGGCAGTCAGATCGATGGACTGATCGTAAATAGCTTTCCCGCTTTTTGGCCGGGTTTTGCCGGTAATCACGTCCATCAGCGTGGTTTTACCGGCGCCATTAGGGCCAATGATGCAGCGCAATTCTCCGACGCCGATGTTCAGCGAGAGATCGGTCAACGCCTGAAAACCGTCGAAACTGACGTTAATGGCCTCGAGCTGCAACACCGGATCGGTCTGCTCGCGGTAACGGTCGCCCGGTAGCTGGCGGGTAAAGAGTCCTTCAGAGGGCTGCATTAATTCTCTCCCTTACGAAACAGACCGAACACGCCGCGCGGTAAAAACAGCGTCACGGCGATGAAAATCAGCCCCAGAAACAGCTGCCAGTACTCCGGCATCGCCACGGTGAAAAAGCTCTTCGCACCGTTGACCAGCGCCGCGCCAATCACCGGGCCCACCAGAGTGCCGCGTCCACCCAGCGCTACCCAGATGGCCGCTTCAATCGAGTTGGTCGGCGACATTTCACCCGGGTTGATAATTCCCACCTGCGGAACGTACAGCGCTCCCGCCAGGCCACACAGCACGGCGGAAAGCGTCCAGACCAGCAGCTTGAAACCGCGCGGATCGTAGCCGCAGAACGTGAGACGGTTTTCCGCATCGCGCACCGCCGTTAAAATGCGGCCAAATTTACTCTTCGCCAGCGCGTAGCCTGTGCCCAGGGCCAGAAGCAGCAGCACGACCGTTGCGAGAAACAGCGCGATCCGCGTGGTGGTCGCCGTGACGGAAAACCCGAGCAGCGTGGTAAAGCCGGTAAAGCCGTTATTGCCGCCAAAGCCGGTTTCGTTGCGAAAGAACAGCAGCATGCCCGCGTAGGTCAGCGCCTGGGTCATGATGGAGAAATAGACCCCTTTGATCTTCGAGCGAAAAGCAAACCAGCCGAAGACCAGCGCCAGCAGGCCGGGGATCGTCACAATTAACACCAGAGCCCATGCAAAATGCTGCGTTCCCCACCAGAACCAGGGCAGCTCGCTCCACGAGAGAAACGACATAAACGCGGGCAGCCCGTCCCCGGCCGCCTGGCGCATCAGGTACATGCCCATCGCATAGCCGCCCAGGGCGAAGAATATGCCGTGCCCCAGTGAGAGCATACCGGCATAGCCCCAGACCAGATCGAGGGCCACGGCGACAACTGCGTAGCAGAGGATCTTGCCGATGAGCGTCAACATCCACGTAGAAACGGCCAGCGGATGCGTTGCGGGCAACAGCGCGAGAAAAGGCAGCACCAGCAGCGCCGCAACCAGCAGACTGCCGAAGATTTGCGTGGAGCGCGGTGCCCTGCGCGCCAGTGTTAAGGTCAATGGCTGGCTCATCAGTCTGTCACCCTCCCTTTAAGTGCGAATAACCCCTGCGGACGTTTCTGAATAAACAGAATGATCGCCACCAGAATCAGGATTTTGCCCAGCACGGCGCCCATCTGCGGTTCAAGAATTTTATTGAAGATCCCCAGACCAAAGGCCGCCGCGACGCTACCGGCCAGCTGGCCGACGCCGCCGAGCACCACCACCAGGAACGAATCAATGATGTATCCCTGGCCCAGCTCCGGTCCCACGTTCCCCAGTTGGGACAATGCCACGCCGCCCAGCCCGGCAATGCCGGACCCGAGGCCAAACGCCAGCATATCTACCCGTCCGGTGGGGACGCCGCAGCAGGCCGCCATGCTGCGGTTTTGCGTCACCGCCCGCACGTTCAGCCCCAGACGCGTTTTATTCAGAATGAGCCAGGTGAAGAACAGCACCATCAGCACAAACCCGAGCACCACAATGCGGTTCCACGGTAGCGTCAGGTTGGCGAAAACCTGCACCCCGCCGGACAGCCAGGCCGGGTTTGCGACCTCAAGGTTCTGGGCGCCAAAGGTCATGCGCACCAGCTGGATAAGCATCAGGCTGATCCCCCAGGTAGCGAGCAGGGTTTCCAGCGGGCGGCCATACAGATGGCGGATCACCGTGCGCTCCAGCACCATCCCGATACCTGCCGTCAGGCAAAACGCCACCGGCAGCGCCACCACCGGATAAAGCGCCAGCCACTGAGGCATCCACTGCGCCATCACCTGCTGCACCATCCAGGTGGCATACGCCCCGAGCATCAGCATTTCGCCGTGGGCCATGTTAATCACCCCCAGCAGACCATAGGTGATAGCCAGCCCGAGCGCGGCCAGCAAGAGTACCGACCCCAACGACAGGCCCATGAAGGCCTGCCCCAGCAGTTCGCCCCACATCAGCCGGTGCTGAATACGGTCCAGGCTCTCAGCGGCGGCGGCACGTACTCGTGCGTCCGGCTCGGTTTGCGCCCGGGTGAACGGCGTCAGCGTGGCCTGAACATCCGGATCGTCAGACTGTCCCAACAGTTCAACCGCGTTGAGGCGCGTTTCCGCCTGCGGACTCGCCAGCTGAAGATTTGCCAGCGCCAGCCTCAGCGACTGTCGGGTGACGTCATCCGTTTCGCGGTTAGCCCGCTGTTGCAGAAACCCGAGCATATCCGGCTGGGCGTCACGCTGAAGTTGCCGCGCGGCATGACGCCTTTCGGTGACACTGTCACTGACAAGCTGATGCGTCGCCAGCGCCGTGACGGTTAACACGCGCAGCCGGTTGGTCAGCCGCACGGCTTTGGTCGTTCCTTCGGCGCTCTTTGCCGCGCCCAGGGCAACCATTTCGCCGTCGATGCGGGTAAAAGCCTTCTTCTGGCTGTCGGTGTAGAGGTTCTCCTGTTGCAGCGCTTTAAGCAGCGGCAAACGTGCAGGTTCCGGCGTGGCTGCCCAGCGGGTCAGCATGGCGGTCTGCTGGCTGCGGCTAGCGGCAACGAAATCATCGGCATCCGATGCCTGCACCATCCCTGGCAGCAGTCCGGTAAGCCACACAATCGCAATAATTATGCGCATGGCGTTCATGACGTCTCTCCCTGGTGGTTGCTTAGTTGCTGGCGGTTTTCATCGGCTGGTCAGGTTTTTTGTCATTCCCGGCGATAAACGGGCTCCACGGCTGAGCGCGTACCGGCTGTTCGGTTTGCCAGACGACATTGAACTGGCCGTTGCCTTCGATTTCACCAATCATGACGGGCTTATGCAGGTGGTGGTTGGTGGCATCCATGGTCAGCGTAAAGCCGGACGGCGCATTGAACGACTGGCCCGCCATTGCCGCGCGCACTTTGTCCACGTCGGTTGTCCCCGCTTTTTCAACCGCCTGCGCCCACATATGCAGGCCGACATAGGTCGCTTCCATCGGATCGTTGGTGACGACGGTATCGGCATTCGGCAGCTTATGGGCTTTCGCGTAGGCTTTGTAGGCCGCGACAAAGGTCTGGTTGGTCGGGTTATCGACGGATTCAAAGTAGTTCCACGCCGCCAAGTTACCCACCAGAGGTTTGGTATCAATGCCGCGCAGTTCCTCCTCGCCCACCGAGAACGCCACCACCGGCACGTCCGTGGCTTTCAGCCCCTGGTTCGCCAGCTCTTTATAGAAAGGCACGTTGGAATCACCGTTGATGGTTGAGACCACCGCCGTTTTACCGCCCGCGGAGAATTTCTTGATACTGGCGACGATGGTCTGGTAATCGCTATGACCAAACGGGGTGTAGACCTCTTCAATATCTTTATCTTCCACGCCTTTCGAGTGCAGGAAGGCGCGCAGGATCTTGTTCGTGGTGCGCGGGTAAACGTAGTCCGTTCCCAGCAGGAAGAAGCGTTTCGCGCTGCCGCCGTCCTCGCTCATCAGGTACTCCACCGCCGGGATCGCCTGCTGGTTTGGCGCCGCGCCGGTATAGAAGACGTTAGGTGACATCTCTTCACCTTCATACTGCACCGGATAGAACAGCAAACCGTTCAGCTCCTCAAAAACCGGCAGAACTGATTTACGCGATACGGAGGTCCAGCAGCCAAACACCACGGCGACCTTATCCTGGCTCAGAAGCTGGCGGGCCTTTTCTGCAAACAGCGGCCAGTTGGATGCCGGGTCAACCACCACCGGCTCCAGCTTTTTCCCGAGCACGCCGCCTTTGGCGTTGATTTCGTCGATGGTCATCAGGGCGACATCTTTCAGGGGCGTTTCTGAAATGGCCATCGTGCCGGAGAGTGAGTGCATGATCCCGACTTTAATGGTCTCTGCGGCCTGGACGCCAAAACTGACCCCCATGGCGACCACGGAGGCGGACAAGGCGAACGCTTTTATAAAGGTACGACGGTGCATATTTTCACTCCTGAAAAAGAAAGCTGTGCGAAGACGTCCGTTACCGCCCGGACGCAGAAAAAGTAACGTCAGTTTCAGGAGAGCAAAAAGGGTGCCAGGTTGCAGAGGCAGGATTTAAACGGGTTCGAAGAGAGGATCTACGGGAAACGACTCAGAATGGTACAGCGCTGCACTGTAATAATGCAGCGCTGTGAACGATGTTACCAGACGTCGCTGGCGATTTGCGTCACCAGGCGAACTTTATCCCACTGCTGGGCTTCGCTCAGGCTGTTACCCTCTTCCGTGGAGGCAAATCCGCACTGTGGGCTGAGGCAAATCTGCTCTTTCGCCACGTAGCGCGCGGCCTCTTCCAGACGCGCTTTCACCCCTTCCGGGTTCTCCAGTTCACCGTGCTTGGTGGTGATTAGCCCCAGAACCACCTGCTGTTTACCCGGGCGCACAAAACGCAGTGGCGCAAAGTCGCCGCTACGGTCGTTGTCGTACTCCAGGAAGAACGCGTCGACGTTCACCGTACCGAACAGCACCTCCGCCACCGGCTCATAGCCGCCTTCGGAAATCCAGGTTGAGCGGAAGTTGCCGCGGCAGACGTGTAGCCCGATGGTCAGATCGTCCGGTTTGCCCTCCAGCGCCTTATTCAGCACCCGGGCATAGGTTCGGGCAAGTTCGTCTGCATCATCACCGCGCTCGCGGATCTGCCGGCGCTGGTCTTCTGAACAAAGGTAGGCCCAGACGGTGTCATCCAGTTGCAGATAGCGGCAGCCTGCATCGTAAAAGGCCCGAATGGCATCGCGCCAGGTGGTCGCCAGATCGTCAAAATAATCTTTCAGATCCGGGTAGACCGTGGCATCAATATCCTTGCGGCCACCGCGGAAGTGCAGCACGCTCGGGCTCGGAATAGTCATCTTCGGCTGTGCGTTACCGCTGATGCTTTTGAGGTAGCGGAAATCTTCCAGCATAGGATGATCGCCGAAGCCCAGTTTGCCCGTTACGCGCACGCCATGGGCTTTGGTCTGCACCCCGTTGAACTGAATGCCCTGCTGCGAATCATAACGCTCTACGCCCTGTAGCCCGTCAAAGAAGTCAAAGTGCCACCAGGCGCGGCGGAATTCACCGTCCGTTACCACATGCAGACCGCAGGCGCACTGCTGCTCGACAACATGGCGAATGGCCTCGTCCTCAACCGCGCGAAGCTGACCGGCATCGATCTCACCGCTGGCAAATTGCAGACGGGCCTGTTTAACAGAATCCGGGCGTAAAAAACTGCCGACTACATCGGCGCGGTACGGGGCGTGGTGTCGCTGCATGGAAATCTCCTCTGTCTGTCGGCGTTAATTGCCCACAGTGATAATTCATCTCTTGAATCTTTAGACTTCTGGATGTCTAAACGTCCTGAAAAGATGTCATACCGGCTCGCCGCCGACAAACGAGAAAATTTCATCTGTGTTGAAATAAATTCATGTTCACAGGGCGGGTGATGAAGATCCTGCAAACGCGAACCGCTCATCTTCCCAGCCGGTGATGCCCCCGAGCATAATCTTGACCGGCAGACCCAGACGCGCCAGCTTCAGCGCCGCCCTGTCCGCCCCGTTGCAGTGCGGGCCTGCACAATAGACGACAAACAGCGTGCCCTCTGGCCACGCTTTCATCCGCTCGGCGGTGATCTGGCTCCAGGGTAAATGCAGCGCGCCGGGCAGATGCCGCCGGGCAAAATGTTCAGGTTTTCCGACAACGTGCAGCAGAACAAAGTCCTGCTCACCGCTGGATACCGCGTGATGGACATCGGCGCAGTCCGTCTCGACGCTCAGACGACGCAGGAAATGCCCCACGGCTTCCTGCGGCTCAGCAGCCGGAAATTCAGTAACATAGCTCATGAATCTTCCTCATTTGTGGTGTTTGTGTTAACACTACTTTATCCCTTAATTCAGCCCATGAATGCGTCCGCCTATGCCAGAAAACAGCAAAAAGATGACAAACTTAAGACATCCCTCGCCGCGCGCGGTCGTGCTGGCATATGACGGTTTATGTACCTTTGAGTTTGGCGTGGCGGTAGAGATCTTTGGCTTGCCGCGCCCGGAGATGGGCGAGGACTGGTATCAGTTCGCCGTGGCGAGCGTGGATGACGGCGAGCTCCGGGCAACGGGCGGGATCCGTATTCTGGCCGATGGCGATCTGCGTCTGCTGGAGACGGCGGATCTGGTTGTCGTACCCGGCTGGCGAGGGCTGGATGACCCCGTACCCGAAGCGCTCTGCCAGGCGCTCCGCGCGGCGCATGCCCGCGGCTGTCAGCTACTCTCGATCTGTTCTGGCGTTTTCGTTCTGGCAGCCTCAGGCCTGCTTGACGGGCGGAAGGCAACCACCCACTGGCGCTACACGCAAGCTCTGAAAGCACGCTATCCCGCTATCACCGTGGTTGAGGATGTGCTGTACCAGGACGAAGGCGATATTCTCACTTCCGCAGGCAGCGCCGCGGGGATTGATCTGTGCCTGCACGTGGTGCGCCGGAATTACGGTATTGAAGCGGCAAACCGCGTGGCGCGTCGGCTGGTGATCCCGCCCCATCGGGACGGCTCGCAAACCCAGCAGCTTAGCCGACCGGTGGCTCAGTTGCGGGAGAGCCAGCGCCTGGGCCAGCTGTTTGATTATCTTCACCAGCATCTGGCCGTTTCCCATACCGTCGAATCGCTGGCCCTGCGGGTGGGTATGAGTCAGCGCACCTTTCTGCGCCGTTTCGAGGATGCGACCGGAACAACGCCCGCGCGCTGGTTATTAACTGCACGATTGCAGCGGGCAAAAGATTACCTCGAAAACAGTCGGCTCAGCATCGACAATATTGCGGAACAAACCGGATTTGGACAAAGCGGCACGCTGCGCCACCATTTCCGGCAGCAATTTGCGCTTTCGCCCGCGCAATATCGCAAACAATTTTCACAGCCGGTACGATAAACGGGCAAAAAAAAACCGCCATAATCTGGCGGTAAATGCTTGCATGGATAGATTTGTATTTTGGTATCTACGCTCCGGTATTCCATACCGGGATGTGGATCATCTGCAATCTACCACTGTGAGCCTCAACGAAGCATAAACGAATCGATTAACCCGCTTTGGTATTAATTTGCAGATAACGCATCAGCCCCTGCTCAGCACTCTGGCGGGCATCATCATTAATCGCTTCGAGATAAAACGCACGAGAGACCCCATACGGCGCCTGCTCGGATGGGTAAACGGCGAACTGGAAGGTTTTGCCCCTCGCCTTATTGGTACAGCCCAGCTCCCAGCGATCTTCACTTACCTGGGTGCTATTACATTCGACACGTCCGTAATCGCTGGTTAAATACGATCCGACACGGCTTTTTGCTGACTGAATATATTCTGGTTCTTCATTTGAATAGATGCTGGCCGCAGCACCCACCGCAACCACTACGCCCAGAAGTGATAGCACGATTATTTTTTTCATTTATTCGATCCAATCCTTAGCCAGAAAAATCTTATTGTAAATGATTTCCCAATAAATCTAGCTTCTCTTTGCATACCAGAAATGGGAGTTTACAACGGCGATATTGCTTTTAAGAATAGTCTTAAGTGAGTTTTATTGCGACCACAATTTTTGACAGTCTATTTTCTCAAATTTAAACAGTCGAATAATTACTCTATGAAATTATCCCTACGATGACCGTAGCGTATTTTCAGGGGATAAAGGATGTTCAGAAAAGAATTTTCGCTACTGCTGGTGATTAGCGCCCTGTTCTCAGGGCAGATTATGGCGGAGCACAAAGGGCATGAATTTGTGTATGTGAAAAACGCCGACCATCAGCTTCGTCATGAAGCTGACAGCGACGAGTTACGCAGCGCGGCTGAGGAGTCTGCGGAGGGGTTGCGCGAGCACCATGCCTGGCAGAAATCGCGCAAACCGGATACCCACTCTGCGGGTTAGCTGCCTTTACGCTTCGGCAGGGTCTTCATCAAATCGTCAGGGCTGACGGAGGCCACAATGCTTCCCGGAGGCGGCATTTTGAAGATGTGATTCTTCATCTTGCCGATAACGTGCATTTCACACGGACGGCAGTCAAACTTCAGCGTCAGCACTTCATCGCCATTCACCAGCTGCATCGGCGTCGCTTTCCAGCTTTTAATATTGCCTTTCGCCTGTTTCGGACAAAGGTTAAAGGCAAACCGCAGGCAGTGTTTGGTGATCATCACCGGCACATCGCCCTTCTCTTCATGCGCTTCATACGCGGCGTCAATCAGCTGCACGCCGTGACGATGGTAAAACGCACGCGCTTTGTGGTTGTAAACGTTCGCGAGGAACGAGAGATGCGTGTCCGGGTAGACCGGCGCAGGCACCGTTTCGGCCTTACGGCTGCCGCGCGGATAGTTTGCCAGCCGTGCTTCATCCAGCATCTCTGCCGTTTCACGGCGGAACTGGTTCAGCAGGCTGTTCGGCACGAACAGCGCGTCCGGCAGATTCACCTCAATATTGCGCGCGTAATAAATGGTCTGCCCCAGCTTCGCCACGCCATCCTTGAGGTTGCTAAGCGCTTTCTCCGCATTGTTCGCCACCTCGAACAGGCCGTCGAGCGTATGCGTCACGCTGATACCGTCTTCGCAGGTCATGGTCAGGATCAGCTGCTCTTCCCAGCCCCCCAGCGCGATATCCACCGCAATGCGGCGCTCGCTGGAGGTCTTGAGCAAGGCCTGCTGCCAGTTGTGATCCAGGTTACGGTTAAGCGCCGCATTAGGACGGGCTTTATAGAGATCGGCAGGCATTTCGTTCGGCCAGACGCGATAGCGATTTTCGCCGGTTTTCTCCACCGTATTGGCGCGGAAACCCACTACTTCACGTTTGATCATCACGTTGAGACCATCGCCGTTCGCCAGCGGCTCTGTAACCTGAACGTCAAGATGATCTTTCGCCACTTTCAGCACTTCACCCACCGGTAAACCGATAAACTTCGGTGAATCGAACGCGCCAATATCCCCTTTACGGGCATTCACGAAATAGTCCGTGCTGCCGCGGTGGAAGGTCTTGTCCGTCGACGGAATAAAGAAATGCTCTGTACGACCGGCGGACGCGCGCGCCAGGTCACCGCGATCGTCGATGATGGCATCCAGCATCTGACGATAATGGGCGGTGATATTTTTCACGTAGCTCATGTCCTTGTAGCGCCCTTCAATTTTGAAGGAGCGTACACCGGCATCGATCAGCGCGCCGAGGTTGGCCGTCTGATCGTTATCTTTCATCGACAGCAGGTGTTTTTCGAATGCCACCACGCGGCCCTGATCGTCTTTCAGGGTATAAGGCAGACGGCAGGCCTGAGAGCAGTCGCCCCGGTTAGCGCTGCGCCCCGTCTGGGCGTGAGAGATATTACACTGCCCGGAATACGCCACACACAGCGCACCGTGGATAAAGAATTCAATGGTCGCGTCGGTCGCCTGGTGGATATCGCGGATTTGGTTCAGGTTCAGCTCGCGCGCCAGAACAATCTGCGTAAACCCGACGTCCGAAAGAAACTTCGCCTTCTCAACGGTGCGGATATCGCACTGGGTGCTGGCGTGCAGCTCAATCGGCGGGATATCCAGTTCCAGAACGCCCATATCCTGAACGATCAGGGCGTCAACGCCGGTCTGGTAGAGATCGGTAATAAGACGCTGCGCGGGCTCAAGCTCATCATCATGAAGAATGGTGTTCAGGGTCACGAACACCTTCGCCCCGAAACGGTGGGCGAACGGGACCAGCTCGGCAATGTCGCGCAGGCTGTTGCTGGCGTTATGACGGGCACCGAAGCCAGGGCCGCCAATGTAGACGGCATCTGCTCCGTGAAGAATGGCTTCACGGGCAATGGCGGCGTCGCGGGCCGGGCTTAGCAGTTCAAGATGATGGGAGTGCAGGCGCATACTTCGTCGTTATCCGTTATGGTCAAAATGGCGGCTATTGTAGTCAGAAGTCTGTGCCAGTGAAACCGTTTTGCGACGCTTTAGCGGGGATAATGGATCAGAGAGTGAAAATGCACCGTCCGGGCGCTGCTGTTGCGGTACGCGTGCGGTTTATCGCCGGCAAAACGCACGCCGGAATCAGCGTATAGCGTGCGCCAGACACCGTCAATCTGCATGTCCAGCTCACCGCTTATCACCACCACGTGCTCGATCACCCCGGCTTCGTGCGGCGTGGACTCACTCAGTGCGCCGGGCGACAGGGTGATGGAGAAATGGTCGAACTTAAGCTGTTCATCCCAGGGGAAAAGCGGTTTCACCACCATCGCCTGCTGCTGCGGATCGAACACCGCCTGCGGTTCGCTTTCTGGAGTGATAAACGCCGAAAAAGGTACGTTCAGCCCGGTGGCGATTTTCCACAAAGTAGAGACCGTCGGGCTGGACTCATTGCGTTCGATTTGCCCAAGCATCGCTTTCGACACGCCCGTCTCTTCCGCCAGTTTCGACAGGCTCCAGCCCCGCGCCTGACGCAGCGCTTTCAGTGTGGTTGCCAGGTGTTGAGTGATATCCATAGTTCCTCCCGTTGCGGCAAAGCATACCACTTGTACGCTATAGCGCACAGTGATACCTTATCCCGGACGTTATAACGCACAACGGAGTATCCATGCGATCGACTGCCTCTCTCTTTCCTGCCGTGCTGGCCGGTTTTGTTGCCGTTCTGGTGGGCTATGCCAGCTCTACCGCCATTATCTGGCAGGCGGCTGCTGCGGCTGGCGCCAGTACACAGCAAATTGCCGGATGGATGACCGCGCTGGGGCTCGGGATGGGGATCAGCACGCTGGCATTGTCGTGGTGGTATAAAGCCCCCGTGCTGACCGCCTGGTCGACTCCCGGCGCGGCGCTGCTCGCCACCAGCCTGCAAGGCGTGACGCTGGCGGAAACCATCGGGGTATTTATATTCGCGAATGCGCTGATTCTGCTGTGCGGCGTCACCGGCCTGTTTGCCCGGTTGATGAAACTAATCCCGCACTCGCTTGCCGCCGCTATGCTGGCGGGCGTGCTGTTACAGTTTGGCCTGAAGGCATTCAGCAATCTTGAGGGACACATTTTTCTTTGCGGCAGTATGCTGGCCGCCTGGCTGGTGACCAAAGCCGTAGCGCCCCGGTACGCCATTGTCGCCACGCTGCTGGTGGGCGTGTTCGTGGCATGGGCCGGAGGTGACGTTGTCACGAACAGGATGACGTTATCAGTCATCATGCCGGAATTCATTGCCCCTGCGTTCACCTTCACCAGCCTGCTCAGCATCGGCTTACCCTTCTTCCTGGTGACCATGGCGTCGCAGAATGCGCCCGGCTTCGCCACCATGCAGGCATCGGGCTATCCGCTGGCGGTCTCACCGCTGATCGTTGCCACCGGCGGGCTGGCACTGCTGTTATCCCCCTTCGGCGTTTATTCTATATGCATCGCCGCCATCACTGCCGCCATCTGCCAGAGCCCGGACGCCCATCCGGATGCCAGTAAACGCTGGCTGGCCGCGGCGGCGGCAGGCGGGTTTTATCTGCTGGCGGGGGTGTTCGGCGGGTCGATTTCCGGGCTGATGGCCGCCCTGCCGCTGAGCGGCATCCAGACGCTGGCCGGGCTGGCCCTGCTCGGCACTATCAGCGGGAGTTTGTATCAGGCACTGAACCATGGAGCAGAACGCGACGCGGCGATCGTTACCTTCCTGATGACCGCCAGCGGCGTCACGCTCCTGGGAATTGGCTCCGCCTTCTGGGGGCTGGTGCTGGGAGGGATCTGTTACGCCGTCTTCTCACGCCTTCGCCGCGCGTAGCTGTGACGGCGTAATGCCGGTCATGCTGCGAAAACGGTTACTGAAATGGCTGGCGGAGTTAAATCCGCAGGCCAGCGCGATGTCGGTGAGCGGCGTGGTCGTGTGCTGCACCAGCGCTTTGGCCTTCTCCATGCGGCGCTGCATGACATACTGATGCGGCGCCAGCCCCATCGACTGGCGGAACATCCGCGCAAAGTGATACTCACTGAGTGCGGCCTGGCCCGCCAGTTCCGCCAGGGTTAAGGGTTGTGCAAGGTTTTCCTCGATAAAGGCCAGCACGTTGCGCAGTACAAACGGTGATAACCCGCCGGTCACTACCGGCAGCTTCCACTGTACGCTGGAATAGTGCTGGACCAAATGCGTCAGCAATAAGGTCGACGCGGTGCTCAGGGTGAGCTGATTGGCGTTTTGCTGCCAGTCGCAGCCGAGCAAAAACTGGCGATAAAGGGCGGTGATTTTCGGATCGCTGCCGAAGATTTTTTCCTCCAGCGTCAGCGATAGCGGTCGTTTATCCCAGATTTTCTCCCCCACGTCCCGCAGGTGTTCATCGGTGCAGTAGAGGTGCACAAACGACAGGTCGTCACGAATATCCCACGTGGATTCGCTCTCTTCCGGCATCAGACAAAAACGGTCCGGCCCGCCACCATTTTTCCAGCCACCCGGCGTTTTTTGATAGCTTTCATAGCCATCCGCCACGTACAGGCTAAGGGTGTGATGGTTGCTTTTCACCGTGATCGTGTCGTGCTTGTTGTACCACGCCGCCAGTTGAATGCCAGTATTGAGCGCGACGGTTTCCCGCAGCACTGCATTTTGTTGGCGTAACGTTTCAAAGGTGTCGTAAACGAGAGACATGGCCGTAAACAGGTGATTAATCAGACTGTCAGTCTAAGAAGTGTTGCAGCCTGTTACCAGCCATTGTGCGAGAAAAAAGCGCAAGAATTTGCAAGTCCGGCGCAAGACGATGAAAGCCGGCCCCCCCTTCTTTCGCCACACTGTCGTTTTTCGCGGTATGAGAAGAGAGACACCATGAACGCATTACTCTATGGGCTGGTCGTTGTGATCTGGGGCACGACCTGGATCGCCATTTTTTTGCAACAGGGGCCGGTTGCAGCGCCGGTCTCCATTTTCTGGCGCTTCGCCGTGGCCAGCGCCACGATGATGATCGTCCTGGTCGCCCTTCGCCGCCTGCGCAGGCTGGCGCTGCGGGATCATCTCTACTGCATGCTTCAGGGCTGCTGCGTTTTCTGTTTCAACTTCTGGTGCTTTTACACCGCCGCCGCCCATATCAATACCGGCCTTGAGTCGGTGATTTTCTCGATGGCCGTGCTGTATAACGCCATCAACAGCTTTATCTTCTTCGGCCAGCGCCCACCCGCACGCTTCTGGACGGCGGCAGCGCTAGGGCTTATCGGGATCATTACCCTTTTCTGGAACGATCTGCTCGCCAGCGGCTGGAGCGCGTCGTTGCTTACGGGCATCGGGCTTTCCGCCCTCGGCACCTACGGCTTCTCGCTGGGGAATATGATCAGCATGCGTCATCAACGAAACGGGCTGGAAACCATGACCACCAACGCCTGGGCGATGCTGTATGGCACCGTCGTGATGGGCCTTATCGCGCTCTTCAGGGGCGATAGCTTTATGCCGGAATGGACGGTGAGCTATATGGGGGCGCTGCTCTATCTTGCGCTGTTTGGCTCGGTGATTGCCTTCGGCGCCTACTTTACGCTGGTAGGCCGCATTGGTCCCGGTAAAGCCGCGTACAGCACCCTGCTGTTCCCGCTGGTGGCGCTGTCGATTTCAACGGTGTACGAGGGTTACGTGTGGCATCTCAATGGGATCGTCGGCCTGCTGTTGATTCTGGGGGGAAATATGGTGATGTTTACGAAGCCGGAAACCTGGTTCCGCCGCCTGCGGACGGCATAAAAAAACGGCCTGCGAAAATGCAGGCCATTTTTTATTATTTTGTTGTCTGATGGACATCAAACATGGTGGCATCCGTCGCCATATCATCCACAACCTGCTTCAGGGTGCCGAAGCCCATTGGCGTATTCTCGTTCGCCAGCTCTTTCCCTTCACCCTTACGAACAACCTTAATCACTGGTTTGTTCGTGGCCGCATCGATTAACTCACCTTCGAAGAACAGATGCGTATCCATGGTACGATGGCCCGTTGCCATCTGCGTACCCGCAACCAGCAGCGCCACAGGCACCACTTCATAGAACTGCAAACCTTCTTTGTCTGAGCTCACACCCGTGATGGCGCCGCGGAAGATCAGGCTATGTTTGCCCGGCGTCGTCACAATCGGCTTACGCTGGCCAATCGCGGTTTTCAGTTTGGTATTGGTATAATGCAACAGCTCATCAAGCGTTTTTTGCCCAAGCTGAGTGGTCGGTTTTGGCGTCGGATAATAGGTTATCGGCGTCCAGATAATGCTGTCGTAATTCGCCTCATTATAGGACGGGTCAACCCAACGCAGGGTTGGCTTCCCGGTTGCAGATTTCATCTCCTGCAAGCCGGAGTAATCTTTTAAAAAGCCTGAATATTGATCGGGGGCTGCGACTTTTGACGCACAGCCGGAAAGGGCCAACAGACCAGAAAGCACTGCAACTTTAAAAAAAGTGTGAGTACGCATGATGGTATTCCATGTTATCTGCAAGTATGCACTTGAAGTTATAACAAAAAACCGGGCGATGTGTTGTGGCAAAAAATGACGAAGACAGCACAAATAGCGAAAAAACTGCCCGACCGAAACCGGGCAGTGAAAAATTACTCCTTCAGGTCCACTTGCCAGAACAGGTGCTTGCCGAAAGGATCGATTTCATAGCCCGTGACCTCTTTACGGACTGGCTCAAAAATCGTCGAGTGGGCAATCATTACCGCCGGCATTTGATCGTGCATCATCTGCTGCGCCTGCTTGTACAGCGCCACGCGTTTTTCGCGATCGGTTATCGATTTAGCTTCGGCAATCAGGTTATCAAACGGCTTATAGCACCATTTGGCCGAGTTCGACCCGCCGTTGGCGGACGTACAGGTAAACAGCGGGCCGAAGAAGTTATCCGGATCGCCCGTCGCCGTTGTCCAGCCCATCAGTGCGGCCTGATGCTCCCCGCCCTTCACGCGCTTCAGGTATTCGCCCCATTCGTAGGTCACGATTTTGGTCTGCACGCCCACTTTCGCCCAGTCCGCCTGGATCATCTCCGCCATACGCTTCGCGTTCGGGTTATACGGCCGCTGCACGGGCATGGCCCACAGATCGATGCTTACGCCGTTGGCAAATCCCGCCTCCTTTAGCAGCGCTTTCGCTTTTTCTGGATCGTAATCATAGTCTTTCAGCTCGCTGTCGGCACTCCAGACGCCAGGCGGCAGCAGGTTTTTCGCCGCCGTGCCGGTGCCGTGGAACACCGCCTCAATGATGGCGGGTTTGTTAATCGCCATCGCCAGCGCCTGACGCACTTTTACGTTATCCAGCGGCGGCTTTTGCGTGTTAAACGCCAGGAAACCGGTATTCAGACCGGCCTTGCTCATCAGGTTGATGTCTTTGTTAGCCTTCATACGCGGCAGGTCCGCCGGATTCGGGAAAGGCATCACCTGGCACTCATTCTTCTCGACTTTGGCAAAACGCACCGAGGCGTCCGGCGTGATGGTGAACACCAGACGATCCAGCTTCGATTTTCCCTGCCAGTAGTCAGGGAAAGCGGTGAAGAGGATGCGGGAATCCTTCTGATATTGCGCCAGCTTAAACGGCCCGGTGCCAATCGGCTGCATATCAACCTTTTCTGGCGTGCCCGCTTTCAGCATGGCATCGGCATACTCCGCCGACAGAATGGAGGCAAAGTACCACGCCAGATCAGCGACAAACGGCGCTTCCGGATGCGCCAGGGTGAAGCGCACGGTGCGATCGTCAACTTTATCAATGGCGGTAATCAGGCTGCCGAACTCCAGACTTTCGAAGTTGGAATAACTGCCGTTGGAGACGTTATGGTAGGGATGATTCACATCTTTCTGGCGCATAAACGAAAAAATCACGTCGTCCGCGTTGAAGTCGCGCGTCGGCGTGAACAGCTTATTACTGTGGAATTTCACCCCTTTGCGCAGGTGGAAGGTGTAGATCTTGCCATCGTCGCTTACCTCCCAGCTTTCCGCCAGGCTCGGCACCAGTTCGGTAGTGCCCGGTTTGAAATCGACCAGACGGTTATAAACCGGTACGGCGCTGGCGTCCACGCTGGTCCCCGACGTATAGAGCTGAGGATTGAAATTTTCCGGCGATCCTTCGGAGCAATACACCAGCGTTTTTGCCGCGACGGTGGAACTGACCGTCAGCGCAGCAAGCGCCAGCGTTATCATTGTGAATGTGCTTTTCATCATTTATTCCTGTCTTTTTAATTCGACGGCTAATTACTTCTTTTGCCATTTCATAAATAACATTAAAGTGATGGCGCAAACACATGAAAAATAAATACAGAAGGAAACACTATGGGCTCAGAACTCTCCAGACAATTAACCCAACGCTTTTTCCGCTATCTCGCCATCACCAGCCAGAGCGACCCGAAAGTCAAAACCCTGCCCTCCACTCCGGGCCAGCACGACATGGCGCGGGAGCTGGCGAAGGAGCTGAAAACGCTGGGGTTAGATGATATTGTGATAGATGAGTTCGCCACCGTTACCGCCGTGAAAAAAGGCAATGTTCCCGGCGCGCCGCGGATTGGTTTTATTACCCATATCGACACCGTCGACGTCGGTTTATCCCCGGATATTCATCCACAAATATTAACGTTTACGGGGAATGATCTCTGCCTGAATAAAGAGAAAGATATTTGGCTGCGCGTAAATGAGCACCCGGAAATTCTGGCTTATCCTGATGAGGAGATTATTTTCAGCGACGGAACCAGCGTATTAGGCGCAGATAATAAAGCGGCCGTCACCGTGGTCATGACGGTGCTGGAAAACCTCACCGCTGAACATAAGCATGGCGATATTGTGGTGGCGTTTGTACCCGATGAAGAGATTGGCCTGTGCGGCGCGAAAGCGCTGGATTTAAAGCGCTTCGACGTCGATTTTGCCTGGACCATCGACTGCTGCGAGCTGGGGGAGATTGTTTACGAGAACTTTAACGCGGCGGCGGCTGAAATTCGCTTTACCGGCGTCACGGCTCACCCGATGTCCGCCAAAGGGGTGCTGGTCAATCCGCTGCTGATGGCAACGGATTTCATCAGCCATTTCGATCGCCGGCAAACCCCGGAATGCACCGAGGGGCGCGAAGGTTATATCTGGTTTAATGGCATCCAGGCCGGGCAGAACGAAGCGATACTGAAAGCCAATATTCGTGATTTTGACAAAGATGGTTTCGCCGCCCGCAAGCAGCACATTGCCGATGTGGCGGCGCAAATAGCCGCGCAGCATCCCACGGCAAACGTGGAATACCGCATTGAGGATACCTACAGCAATATCAGCAATGCGATTGGCGAAGACCGCCGCGCGATCGACCTGATGTTCGAGGCGATGGAGTCGCTCGGCATCACCCCAAAACCGATCCCCATGCGCGGTGGCACGGATGGAGCGGCCCTGTCAGCCAAAGGCCTGCTCACCCCGAACTTCTTCACCGGCGCCCATAACTTCCACTCGAAGTTTGAGTTTTTACCGCTGTCGTCGTTCGAGGCCTCCTGTCGCACTGCCCTGCAACTCTGTCTGCTGGCGGCGCGTTAAGCGGGCTTGCGTGCGAGCATGGTGGCGAAGCGCAGCTTGATACGGTTCCCGTTGGCATCGGTACGGTGGAGTTCCCCTACCTCTTCGTTGTACTTGATCAGCTCCCAGCCTTCGTAGTAGTTGCTCAGTTCACCGGTTTTGAAGGCAAACGGGAAGCCGACTGTGCACGGATAATCCTCCGTATCCATGGCAGCAACGATCAGGTTATAGCCGCCTGGTCTGGTGCAACGCTGCATATTGGCGATAAGACCAGGGATGGTATTCGCTTCGAGGAACATCAACACGACGGTGGAAAGAATAAAGTCGTATTCGCCGTCAAAGGTCAGGTTGTTCAGATCCTTAATCGCCGTTTCCAGATTCGCGATCCCTTCCGCCGCCTTAATGCGCTCGATGTTATCGATGCTCATCGGGTTTTTATCCCACGCCGTCACGTCATAGCCGTTGGCCGCGAGGTAGAGGCTGTTGCGGCCATTTCCGCAACCCAGATCGAGCGTTTTACCCGGCTTAACAATGTCCGCGCTGAGCAGCACCTCTGAGTGCGTGCGGGTCAGCCCATATTTCTCAGTAAAGTAGTTTTCATCGACAGTCATTATTTTTCCTCAGATTGCATAAGCAGTGCCTTATCAGCGCGCACCAGAAGTTTGCCCTGCATCAGCAAGATAAAAGTACGGACCAGCAGCATCGCGATGATGACGTTGGTGAAAATAAACAGGGGAACCGCGAGGGCATGAAAGAACCCTGACGGACTGCTCTGCCCCAGATGTAAACCGGTGGTCGCCAGCGCCGACACCCCGAACGAGAAGCTCCAGAACGACGCGTTGAACGGCTGCGACAGATACCACGGCATCAGACGCAGCATAAACAGGAGTTGCAACAGGCCATAGCCGAAAAGCATTTTGGCGAAGGTGTCCGCTTCGCCGCCGTTGACGCTAAACCAGGCGCTACAGGCCACCAGGGCAGGCGCAAGCTGGATCCCGAGCGAGGTACGAAGGGCAGCGGGCAGTTCGCCCGCGCTGCGCAGGCGTTGCAAAATGACCGGCTCCAGGCTCAGCCAGGAAAAGACCCCGGCACCAAGGAACACCAGCCCCGCGTCGTGGAAGCCTAGCGCACCGCAGGCCATCGCGCTGATAAAATTGTTCGCTACCGTCGGCAGATACAGTCCCGGCGTCGTGGCTTCTTCCGGATGCTTGCCGCGCCACAGCCCGGCGCTTTGCCAGGCGGCATACGCAAGCTGGATCACCACGCCCACGCTAAACAACCCCAGCGCCAGCGGGCGATACCACGGCACAAAGCCGATGGCCACCAGCAGCGTTGTGGCAGGAAACAGGCTGACAAAACTGCTCATTACCGGATGCCGCATCTCGGCCAGCACGCTATGTGGAAACCGTACCGCACGGGTAAGAAACGCCACGCTCAGAAGGAACCAGATCCCCACCGCCAGCGCCACCAGGATCTCGCCCGGCCAGCGCGTCACCGGCCAGATGGTGCCGGCGTAACGCCAGGCGAACCCCATGCCTATGGTCCCGAGGACCATACCGAAATACCCGGCGGGCAAGTTAAGAACGCGTTGGTTTTGGTTATGCATTTTTTTTAAACTTTAAAATGTATTTTAAATGCCATTTTAAGGGGTTTCCTGAGCGGACGCCAGCACTTCGAAAAACCAAAACTTTGCTACGTTTATTGAAAGGCTTTTCAGGGATAACACGATGACAAAATATCGGCTTAGCAATGAAACGCGTCTCTGGCGCTGGCAGGACGGATCAACGCCGTGCACAACGCCTCTCAGACAAATTATTGCCGTGAAGGATTTTAACGATGTGACCAGCGGGACTAAAGGCGGTTGGGTTGAGGATGAACACGCGCTCGCCCAGGATGGGGATTGCTGGGTTTACGATGAAAACAGCGTGGTGTTTGCCGGGGCCAGGATATCCGGTAACGCCCGCCTCACCCAACCCTGCATCGTAAGCCACCGCGCACACGTTGGCGGCAACGGCTGGCTTGACGCGGCAGAGGTGAGTCACGGGGCGGTAGTAAGTGACAACGTCACCATTCAGCACTCCACCGTACGCGGGGAATGCCGTATCGCGGGTGACGCGCGGGTGTTGCATAACAGCCTGGTGATTGCAGCCAAAGGGCTGACACCCGACCGTGAGCAGATCCTGCAAATCTATGACAGAGCCACGGTCAGCCAGTCGCGTATTGTGCATCAGGCGCAAATCTACGGCGATGCCATGGTGACCTGGGCCTTTGTTGAGCACCGCGCCGAGGTGTTTGATCGCGCCATTATTGAGGGCAACGCGCTGAATAACGTCTGGGTGTGCGACTGCGCCAAAGTGTACGGCAACGCCCGTCTGCTGGCCGGTCTGGAGGATGATGCCATCCCGACCGTGCGGTACAGTTCACAGGTCGCGGAAAACGCCCTCGTCGAAGGCAACTGCGTCATTAAACACCACGTATTAATAGGCGGCGAGGCGTGGTTACGCGGCGGGCCGATCCTGATTGATGACAAAGTGGTCATTCAGGGGCGGGCGCGTATCAGCGGCGATGTCCTGATTGAGCATCAGGTGGAAATAACGGACGATGCGGTTATCGAGGCGCTGGAGGGTGAAAGCATTCACGTCCGGGGAGCCAAAGTGATCAACGGCGACACGCGGATCACCCGGACGCCGCTGCTGGGGGCGCTATAGCGGGAAGATTCTGGCGTACAGGTTCACGTCATCGTAGCGACCGTTGAGCATTTCCGCTTCCCGCAAACAACCTTCCAGCGTGAAACCGTTGCGCTGCGCCACCCGGTTACTGCTCTGGTTATCCACGCGACACTTGATCACAAAACGGCGGATCTCACCGCGCTCAACGTAATAGCGCATAAACGCCTGGAGCGCCTGAGAAAGAATACCCTGCCCCTGATGCGCCTCGTCAAGCCAGTAGCCGATATACCCGGCCTTATTCGCAGGCTCGATCGCGTTGAAGGAGAGCACGCCCACCAATTCGTCATTCATAAAAATCAGGAACATTTTGGCGTAACCGCGCTGGTGCAACATCTGGTTGCTCTGCACGTTGCGGCGCGTGTCCTCTTCGCTGCCGACATGCTGCGCCCAGTCGAAGGCGGTTTGCAGCCAGGTTTTGTTTTTGATTACGAGGTTATGCAGATCGGTGGTATAGCGCTCTTCGACGGCGCGAAGCTCGATTTCCTGGTTAACGGGGATGATTTCTGAAGACATGGTGCCTCTTAATTGCCGGGTGACGCTAACGCTTACCCGGCCTACAAATGCGTCCGGAGCAGGCCGGGTCGCCACCCGGCACAAACCCATAAGGACTAGCGCATGATCCGGTCGTCAACGTAGTTACGTTTGTCCGGCGCGGGCGGGAAGTACTGATACAGCCAGGTCTCGCTGATGGCATCGCCCTGACAGCGCAGGAACAGGCGCATATCCACCGGCTCGGTGGAGTCAGAGGTTGGATACCAGTCAAACAGAATGCGATACCCGTCGAACGGCTCGACGTAGAGTATCTCCACCTGCTTCGCTTCACCGCTGGACAGGGTGATCACCGGCTCAATGCCCTTCGGTGCGGCGGCCTTCAGATCGCCTCCGACGAAGTCAATGGCAAAGCGACGGGCCCACACTTTCGGGTAATTTTCACCCGGCGCCCAGCCCTCCGGGAAGCCACCCATACCGGTACGGGTGGCGTAGACGTTTGCCAGCGGGGAACGCACCGGCGGCTGCGCGCTCCAGTAGAGACGGTATTTGAAGTCCAGCTCATCACCCGCCTGCACCGGTTTCTCTGGCTGCCAGAAGCAGACCACGTTATCGAGCGTCTCGCCGGTTGTCGGGATCTCCATCAGGGCAATGGAACCTTTCCCCCAGTTGTTGCGCGGCTCGACCCACAGGCTTGGTCGCTTGTTATACCAGCCCATGACGTCCTGGTAATGGGAGAAGTCACGGTCAAGCTGCAACAAACCAAAGCCCTTCGGGTTTTTATCCAGGTAGGCGTTAAATTGCAGCTTTTGCGGGTTGTTCAGCGGCCGGCAGATCCACTCCCCGTTACCGCGCCACATCGCCAGGCGGTCTGAATCGTGGATCTGCGGATGAATGGTGTCGCACATGCGGCGTTCGTTGTTGCCGCAGCTAAACATGCTGGTCATTGGCGAGATGCCGAGCTGCTTGATGTCTTTGCGCGCATAGAGATGGTTTTCGACGTCCATGATCACCTGGCTCTTCTCACAGTGGATCACAAACTTATAGGCACCAGTAATGCTCGGGCTGTCCAGCAGCGCATAGACGGTAAAGGTGGTATCACCCGGCTTCACGGTTTCAAACCAGAAGGAGGTGAAATCCGGGAACTCTTCCGGGGTGTCGGTAAAGGTATCCACCGCCAGACCACGCGCAGAGAGGCCGTACTGGTAGGTATCATCCACCGCGCGGAAGTAGCTCGCGCCCAGGAACGAAACGATATCGCGTCGCGCCAGCTCCGGCGCTTTAAAGACGCGGAATCCGGCGAAGCCGAGGTCGCTCTGCCCTTCAAGCTGGCGGGTATCCACGCCCGTATCGCCGTAGCTGAACAGCTCAGGCCGGAAGTGGATCTCACGCGCCTGAGAGGTGGTTTGATCCAGCGAGAACATGCGCACGCGGCGGCGGAACCCCATCCCCATATGGAAGAACTGGGCGTCCAGCTGACGGCCTTCAATGTTATTCCACAACGACTGCTTCTCATCGTAACGGATGGCGTTGTACGCCTGCGGCGTCATGGTGGCCAGCGTTTCCGGCAGCGGACGCGGCGCACCGCCCCACGCGGTTTTCGCCAGATCGTGCGCCATGGATTGCAGAACAGAGAAGTCAAAGCGACGGCTCTGACCGTCGGCAATGTCGGAGTCAGCAGCATACGCCGCCTGGGAAAACAGAGAAGCAAGGCCAGAAGTGCCGCTCAGGGCAGCCATTGCCAGGGAACCTTTGAGAAAACGTCTGCGATTCATGCCTGAGAAAACGTCCTTATGGTCGTGTGAATGAGTTTCGCGCGCAGCGAAATGACGGCAAGAAAGAACGCACAGCCTAAACAAAAACGGTTAAGAATCCAATTGTTGGCGGGTGATTATCTGAACAAACCGAGAAATATTTTCTGTCGACCAGAACGGCCTGAAAAAGGGGTAAAGTTATGTATAAAAGTGTCCCGGCTGGACATCAACAGCCGGGACCAACGAGGCGGTTATTTTACGCTGACATCGATACCCGGGAAGTACTTATCAGCCAGTTTAGCGATCGTGCCGTCGGCACGTACTTTATCAATTGCGGCATCAAGCTGCTTTTTGGTGGCCTCATCCCCCTTACGCAGCCCAAAGCCGATCCCACTGCCGAGGATGGTGTCGTCCGACACCGGTTTGCCGATAAAGCCAAACCCTTTACCCTGCGGCTTACTGAGGAAACCTGCCTGCCCGGCCGCTGACATGACCAGCGAGGCATCGATGCGGCCATTCAGCAGATCTCCCCAGGCCATATTCTGATCTTTATAAGACACCACGGTGACACCGTGCTTTTCCCAGTGCTCTTTGGCGTAAGTTTCCTGAATTGAACCCTGAAGAACGCCGATGGTTTTGCCCTTCAGCCCTTCGGGGGTAGCCTCTACCGCAGAACCGGCTTTGCCCACCAGCTGGGAGGGAATGCGATAGATGGGCTGGGTGAAATCAATGCTTTTGCGACGCTGTTCGGTGATGTTCATCGCCGAGTTTATGGCGTCGAACTTTTTCGCCACCAGACCGGGGATCAACGCATCAAACGAGGTTTCAACCCAGCTGCACTTCAGCGCGGCGGCTTTACAGATGGCATTTCCCAGCTCTACGTCAAACCCTTCCAGCTCCCCTGACGCATTGCGGCTTTCAAACGGCGGATATTCCGCCTCCAGCCCGTATCGCAACTCGGTAGCGGCAAACGACGAGAATGAACACAACAGTCCCATGCCGACAACTAACGCGCGTAATTTCATCTCAAATTCCTTAACGTGGTGTAACCCGACAAAGGGCCTGGGCACCTGCCCGTAACGTCGCCTCATCTTTCGCAAAAGAGAGACGGATTAACTTATTGTCCGTACCATCGGCATAAAACGCCGACAGCGGAATGGTGGCAACCCCGTACTCGACAATCAGCCTTTTCACCATCTCGCTGTCGCGCTCGTCGCTAAAGCCGCTGTAATCCGCCAGCAGGAAGAACGAACCGGCACTTGGTAGCAGCCTGAACGGTGAGTCGGCGAGCAAACTTTGCAGCAGATCGCGCTTGCGCTGATAAAACGCCGCCAGCGACAGCCAGGTTTGCGGATCGGTCATGTGTTCGGCAAACGCGTACTGCATCGGCGTATCGGCCGAGAACATTAAAAATTGATGGACTTTACATATCTCATCCATCAGCTCCGCGGGTGCCACACAATAACCCACGCGCCAGCCGGTGACGTGATAGGTTTTTCCGAAAGAAGAAATAATCACGCTGCGCTCCGCCAGCTGCGGGTGCGTCGCCATTCCGTGGTGCGGTTCGCCATCAAAAACGACGTGCTCGTACACTTCGTCAGACAAAATGATGATGTCGGTGTGGCGCGTCAGCGCTGCCAGCTGGTGCAGATCGGCGGCTGAAAACACCTGCCCGCTCGGGTTGTGCGGCGTATTGACGATGATCATCCGCGTGCGCGGGGTAATAGCCGCCCGTACTTCATCCCAGTTCACGGCAAAATCCGGTACCGTCAGCTTAATGGCGATCGGCGTCGCCCCTTGCAGACGCACAATCGGCGCATAGCTGTCAAAGGAGGGCTCGAAATAGATCACCTCATCCCCAGGATGAACCAGCCCGCTGATGGCTGAGTAAAGCCCTTCGCTGGCGCTGGCGGTCACCAGCACCTCACTCGCCGGGTCATAGCGTGTGCCATAGAGCGTGGCAATTTTGTCCGCAATGCGCTCCCTGAGCGGTTGCAGCCCGGTCATGGAGGCGTACTGGTTATGCCCTGCCTCCATGGCGCGGGTCACGCCGGTGATAAGTTTTGGGTCGCAGGAAAAATTCGGCGCACCCTGAGAAAGGTTGATGGCGTTATGCCGGGCTGAAAGCTGGCCGATAACGGTAAAAATGGTGGTTCCCACATCGGGCAATTTGGATCGTGTCTGCACCGGCGTTTTCAAAGTCATCCTCTGTCCCTTCTCGTGGTGAATGCATAACTATTCAAACAACAACTTCATTGCCGGGACAATCGAATTGTTGTCATAATAGCCATGACAAAAACGCATAGCTAAGGTGAGATATGTCGCGTCGATCATTTCCGCTCAATGCCGTAGAGACATTTATCGTGACCGCGCGTCACCTGAATCTAACCCATGCCGCCAGGGAGCTTTGTCTGACGCAGGGGGCGGTAAGCCGCAAAATCGCTTCGCTGGAAAGCTGGTTCGGCTTCCCGCTGTTCGAGCGCCATGCGCGCGGCCTGCGTCTCTCCTCTCAGGGAAGCGCCCTGCTGCCGGAGCTGCAATCTGCGTTTGAGCACCTGCTGAACGTTGCTGAACAGGCACGAACGCACCAGACCGTTATTCGTCTGAAAGCGCCTACCTGCGCGATGCGCTGGCTGGTGCCGCGGCTGCTACAGGTGGAGCGCGAACAGCCGGAACTCCAGATTGCGCTGACCACCACCACCGATCATAACGTCAATTTCAAAACCGAATCCTGTGACGCGGCGATTGTGTTTGGGACACACATGAGCGCCGGCGATCTGCTGTTCGAAGAGGCCTTAACCCCGGTGATGAGCCCGGTACGGGCCGGTTCTGCGCTGGAAACTCTCACCTTCCTTCACCCCACGCGGGACAAAACGGACTGGACGCTGTGGCTGGCGAAACAGCCGGGTCCGCCGCCAGCTATGCTCAAAAATCAACACTTCGAAACCATGGATCTGGCCATTACCGCCGCCATTCAGGGGCTGGGCATCGCCATCGCGGATGAAACGCTGGTGGAGGAGGACGTGCGCGCCGGACGGCTGATGCGGCCTTTTGACACAAGCATAAAGACGGGGGCGAGCTACCGGCTGGTATTACGCGACGCACCCGGCCCGGAAAACGGACTGGATGCGTTTCGCGCCTGTCTGCTCAGTCGAGGCTGACGTGGTGTTTCATCACCCGTTTAAAGAGGCTCATACGGGCACGCATGAAGCGGTTTTCAAGCCGAAAACCTGCATGTTTATTCACACCGATACGTAACAGCACGTCTCGCCCTTTCCGGCAGGCGGGCCAGCGCGTGGGCCCTGTCAGGCTATCGCGTGCCCCCGCATCCCGGGCGAAGCTCACCCAGTAGTCCGCCACCTGAGCGGCGAAGGCCAGATCGCGTTCATTTACATACTGCCGCGAGGGTTCCACCTGTCCAAGGGTATCGAACACGTAGGGCACTTCGTTGCCGTGCCAGGCGCCGTTGATGTACGTCGCGTGCTCCGCTTCGGCCACATAATCAAACCAGTATCGCCAGCACAGGCCGCCCGCCCGCTGCTGCGCCTGCATCACCACGTATCCCATGGTGGTGAAGGCCATGTCGCGGCATACCTGCCTGCCAAGTTCCTCATCGCCCTTCACGCCAGGATAAAGCAGCTTAATCAGCCCCAGGCCAAAGCGCCGCTCGCGGCGAAGCTTCTGGATCTGCCCGGCCAGATCGACCCCGAACACCGACATCACGCTGGCTTCGTCGCTGTTTGACCCAATCATCACCGGTACAGGATGCTGGCGGGCCGCGAAGAAAACGTCGAGCATGGCCTCAGGCAAAACGCAATCCCCCACGATGGGCGCAGGGGCGATATTCAGCGGCGAGGTCAGCGGCCAGAACGCCTCAGGCGGGATCGCGCGAAGCTGTTCCGCGGTGGCATTGTGCAGGCCGAAGTGGGCGGCAATCGCTTCGCCTTTATGCATGGCCTGCTCGCGTGGCGTGTCCGGCAGCGTGTACCCGCTTTGCACAATGGCTTTATGGAACAGTCCTCGCGCAAGCGGGGAGGCCATCAGCGACAGCACGCTGCGCGCGCCGGCCGACTCGCCAAATACGGTGATGTTCTCAGGATCGCCGCCGAACGCGGCGATGTTATCGCGCACCCATTCCAGGGCCTGGATCTGATCGAGCAACGCAAAGTTATGCACCACGCGCTCTTCTTCCCCCTCCAGCGCCGGATGGGCAAAAAAGCCGAGGTGCCCGAGACGGTAATTAATTGTCACCACCACCGCGCCGCGCTTCGCCAGCGCCCTGCCGTTATACGGAGGCAGCCCGCCAGCGCCGAGGGTAAAGCCCCCGCCGTGCAGCCAGACCATCACCGGAAGCGGATCGGCGCGTGCGACTGGCGACCAGACGTTAAGGTACAGGCAGTCTTCAGAGAACTGGCCGGGATCGCCGCCACCCAGCTCCTGACAGCTTTCGCTGCTCTGCCAGCTGGAGGCGGAGAACGCCGTCGCCGGACGTACGCCATCCCAGCGCGCGGGAGGACGCGGGGAGCGCCACCGCCACTGGCCTACGGGCGGTGCCGCATAGGGAATGCCGCACCACACGTGAGTATCGCCTTCAGTAAAACCAATCAATGCGCCCTGGCGCGTTTCAACCACAGGGGCGGAGGGATTTTCCATACCAACCTTCTTTTTCCATCACACCCTTGCAGAGTAACGGTTTCAGAGCAAACCGCAACGCTGTTTGCTGCGAGCTTCCGCCTCCTCGTAAAGCGAAAACTCGTCGTACACCGCACAGCCGAGCGCGGCTTCGAAGGCATTGCGGCTGGCATTGCCATGGCTGCGCGCCTGCGTTTCATTGCCAAGATTCGACTGGAAGATCCCCGCCGCACTGACGGGCAGAAAATCCTCGTAGGTGATGGGCTGTGCCACAACCCAGCCGCGTTCGATCAGCGGCTGCGGATCGTCGCCGGGACGAAACGCGTGGCGATGCGCCTCACCTGTCGGGGTCAGACGGTAGCGGAAATAAGCCAGCCGCTGACGGCGCAGGAACATTTCGCTGTCCGGGAAGGCGCTGAAGATCTCGCGCAGGTGAAGCTGGTGGGTCAGGTTGTCTTTGCCGGTCCCGGCCTGATTTAACAGACTGTCGTACAGCTCGCGCCCTTTCGGCGTAAGGGCCACGCCGCGCTGCTCAATCTCACCGAAACGCGCGGTATGGGTGCCCTTGTGTTCTCCCGCGAAAAGCACCGGCTCCTCCAGCGCCTTAAAGCTGGTCTGGCGCAGGAGGATCGGCACCTCGCGGCGCGGCGGGCCTTCAATCAGAATTTTCGGCTCAATGCCGTACTTCGGCATTAGCTCCTGCACCCGGTCGATATCCAGCGTGCGCGGCGTGAGATGGTTGATATGGCACCCCGGGAAACAGACCACGTCGGCAATCAGGCGATGTTCGTTGCTCAGCGCCAGATAGGTTTCCTGATCGACCGTCGCATGGCGATGCCAGCGGAAGGTTTCCAGGGCTTCCTGCACAAATTCGCGCGCCTGTGCCTCAGTAAAGTGTCCCTGCGCATCATGCAGGTCGATCAGTTCCAGGCAGCGCGGCGTAAAGATGTTGCGCCGGGAGAGGATCTCCGCCGCCCTTTCACGCAGCGCAACGTTTTCAATCAGCTCAAGGCGCAGCAGCGAGGTAAAAATGCGAAACGGATTACGGCAGAGCGCCGCATCGTCTGTCGGACGAAACGCCGTCGAGTGGACGGGCACGCCCGCCTGGGAGAGATCGTAATAGCTGACCGGGTACATGCCCATAATGGCGAAGATCCGGCGCAGGGTGGAAAGCTCCTGCGCGGTGCCAACGCGGATCGCACCGTGACGTTCAACATTCAGGCGCGCCAGTTCGTCTGCGTTTGCCAGTTGTTCATGTAAAAGTGGGTTATTTTCCAGAACCGCCAGGTTAACGTCCGCCACCAGTTCCAGCAAGGTGCCGTACTGCGGAACTTCCTGCTGGTACATCGCCGACATAGCCTGCGAAAAGTGTTCCCGAATATCATCAGCCGTGATGGTGTTCGCCATGATGTCATGCCTCCAGTGAATACTACCTGGAGTGTAGAGAAGCCCGTTCCTTTCGTTGGGAAGAATTTACGAATTGTGATCCAGGCAGACCAGTGGTCAAAGCGTGGGCATTTTCGAAAAACGGTTGTAACTCAAATAGATCAAATGTTAAAAATATTTTGCTATCAGGTTATCAAATTCAAACATCTTAACTTGTCACCCGCGTCGCTCTGTTTTTAACATCGCCTATGGAAAAAAATGGTCTGTTCAGTCAGCGCATACGCTTGCGCCATTTGCATACTTTTGTGGCCGTCGCTCAACAGGGAACGCTGGGGCGAGCGGCTGAAACCCTTAACCTCAGTCAGCCTGCACTATCCAAAACGCTGAACGAACTGGAACAGCTTACCGGAACCCGCCTGTTCGATCGCGGCCGTCTGGGCGCTCAGCTTACTCTCGTGGGTGAACAGTTCCTGACGCATGCCGTTAAAGTTCTCGATGCCCTCAATACCGCCGGTCAGGCGCTCAACCGTAAAGAGGAGTCGGCCAGCGACATCGTGCGCGTGGGCGCGCTGCCAACGGCGGCGCTGGGTATACTGCCTGCGGCGATCGGCCAGTTCCACCGTCAGCAAAAGCACGCCACGCTTCAGGTCGCGACCATGAATAATACCATGCTGCTGGCGGGCCTGAAGTCAGGCGAGCTGGATCTGGGCATTGGGCGGATGTCCGATCCGGAACTGATGAGCGGCCTGAATTACGAGCTGCTGTTCCTGGAATCGCTGAAGCTGGTCGTGCGTCCGAATCATCCCCTGTTGCAGGACACCGTGACCCTGAGCCGCGTGATGGAGTGGCCGGTGGTGGTCTCACCAAAAGGAACCGTTCCGCGTCAGAATGCGGAAGCGTTGCTGCAAATGCAGGGCTGCACGCTGCCTTCCGGGTGTATTGAAACGCTCTCGGCGTCGCTGTCGCGCCAGCTTACGGTGGATTACGACTACGTGTGGTTTGTGCCGTCTGGCGCGGTGAAGGACGATCTGCGACGCGGCGTGCTTACGGCGCTGCCGGTAACATCTCCCGGCGCGGGAGAACCGATTGGGATCCTGACGCGGGTAGATGCCCCGCTCTCTGAAGGCGCCCAAACGCTGTTAAGCGCTATTCGTAAATCAATGCCTCTCTGACCCTAAACGCAGAACCCGCCGCGAGGGCGGGTCTGTCTTACTCAGAACGTTTCCCAGTTATCACCTGAGACGGCCGCCGCCGGGGTTAAAGGCGCGGGTTTCGCTGCGGTTGCAGCGGCTGTAGTCCGTCCTGCGCGCGCCCCGTTGAGACGAAACGCGCCAACGGCCTCCGTCAGACGTGCGCCCTGCTCTTCCAGCGAGGCCGCCGCCGCAGAAGCTTCTTCCACCAGCGAGGCATTCTGCTGCGTCACCTTGTCCATCTCGGAAATCGCCTGGCTCACCTGAACAATGCCGCGGCTCTGCTCATCGGACGCCGCTGCAATCTCCAGCATAATATCGGTGACGCGTTTAACCGCCTCGACGATCTCATTCATGGTATTGCCCGCCGCAACCACTTCCCCGGAACCCTGATCGATAAGCGACACAGATTCATTAATCAGGCTTTCAATCTCTTTCGCCGCATTCGCGCTGCGGCTTGCCAGGGTGCGGACTTCACTCGCCACGACCGCAAAGCCGCGTCCCTGTTCACCCGCACGCGCCGCCTCGACCGCCGCGTTGAGCGCCAGAATATTGGTCTGGAACGCGATACTGTTAATCACGGCGGTAATTTCAGAGATCTTCTTCGAGCTGGTGGAAATATTACCCATGGTTTTCACCACGCCGGAGACCATCTGCCCCCCGCGGCTGGCCTTACCGGAGGCATCTTCTGCCAGTTTACTCGCATGATGCGCGTTATCGGCGTTCTGTTTCACCGTCGCGGTGAGCTGCTCCATGCTGGCCGCCGTCTGTTCAATCGCCGCCGCCTGCTGCTCGGTACGGGAAGAGAGATCGGTGTTACCCGCGGAGATCTCGCTGGTTCCACGGTAGATCTCCTCCGCCCCTTGCCGCACGGTGCCCACGGTTGTCACCAGCGCGTGCTGCATCGTTTGCAGATCGCGCGTCAGGCGGCCAATTTCGCTGCGTCCGGTCGGTTCGTCCGGCATGGTCAAATCGCCTTTTGCGATATTTTCGATACGCGTAGCGGCTCGCTGGAGCGGGTTTATCACCGTACGGCGCAGCACCACAAAGGTGATCACCGCCAGCGCCAGCGCAAGGCCAAACGCGCCGAACATAAACATCAGCCCCAGCCGGGTGCGGGTGTGAGCCTGTGCCGTCAGCGCGTTGGCGCGTTCGGTGCGGATTTTTATCGCCTTCAGCAGCACCGCGTTATAGGCATCGTCCAGCGGACGCGCGGTCTCATTTTCGTGGTTAATAATGGCTTCAAACATGCCATTTTTGGCATATTTCAGCATCGGCTGCATACCGGCGATGTAGGCGTCATAGCGGGCTTTCAGATCGCCATCCAGCGCTTCATCAGCCGGGGTACGAACGGTGCGCTTCATATAGGCGGCAAATCCATCCTGCGACTGCCTGATGCGGATCTCAGCCTCAGCGATGTTTTGTTTCATCGCCTCCATCTCCGCGATACGGCTCGCCGCCCCCGCGTGGATCATGTTGATACGGGCGGTGCGTAAATGGTTGGAACTGTTTGACAGACCGGTGCGCACCTGGATTTCTGCCGTGACATCCTGCTGATCGTTATCGGCCTGGAGCAGGAAATAGCCTGCCAGACCTGAGCTCAATGCAAACAGGAGAATAATGCCACCGAGAATGGAGGAAAACAGCGGAACCAGCCGGATGTGATGCAAGAAACTCAGCTTAGGCTGCGCCTGCATCGATGTTGTGTTGTCCATGACCGTCGACTCTCTTATAGGTAAGATGCGTAATAACACGCCTGTAAAAGAGTCATCGGCACGCCAGGGAATTAAATTACGTCTAAAAGCGCCGGACAGGTCACACTTTAGAGAAGATCAGGGAAGAAATGCCAGCGGAAAAAACCGCTGGCAGAATAATCAGTTGTCGCCGAAATGGATAACGGTGCGAATGGATTTTCCTTCGTGCATCAGATCGAAGGCTTCGTTGATCTGCTCCAGCGGCAGGCGGTGCGTAATGAACGGATCAAGCTGAATTTTACCGACCATCGCATCTTCAACCATGCCCGGCAGCTGAGTACGGCCTTTCACGCCGCCAAATGCTGACCCGCGCCATACGCGCCCTGTCACCAGCTGGAAGGGACGGGTTTTGATCTCCTGACCCGCGCCGGCCACACCGATAATGATGCTCTCGCCCCAGCCTTTGTGGCAGCACTCCAGCGCTGAGCGCATTACGTTGACGTTGCCGATACATTCGAAGCTAAAGTCCACGCCGCCCTCGGTCAGCTCAACGATCACGTCCTGAACCGGTTTGTCGTAGTCTTTCGGGTTGATAAAGTCGGTCGCCCCCATCTCACCTGCGAGCTTAAATTTCTCCGGGTTGGTATCCACAGCAATGATACGCCCAGCTTTCGCCTGTACCGCGCCCTGGATAACCGCCAGACCGATCCCGCCCAGGCCGAACACCGCCACGGTGTCCCCCTCTTTCACTTTCGCCGTGTTATGCACCGCGCCGATACCGGTGGTGACACCGCAGCCGAGCAGACAGACTTTATCCAGCGGGGCCTGCGGATTCACTTTCGCCAGTGAGATCTCGGCGCACACCGTGTATTCGCTGAAGGTGCTGGTACCCATGTAGTGATAAATGGGCTCGCCGTTATAGGAGAAACGGGTGGTGCCGTCCGGCATAAGTCCTTTACCCTGCGTGGCGCGCACGGCCTGGCAGAGGTTAGTTTTGCCGGATTTGCAGAACTTACACTCGCCGCACTCTGCGGTGTAGAGCGGGATCACATGGTCGCCGGGCTTCAGGCTGGTGACGCCTTCACCCACTTCCACCACCACACCGCCCCCTTCGTGGCCGAGCACCGCCGGGAATACCCCTTCCGGATCGTCACCGGACAGGGTAAACGCATCGGTATGGCAAACGCCGGTGTGGGTAATTTTGATCAGCACTTCGCCTTTCTTCGGCGGAGCAACATCAATTTCAACGATTTTCAGCGGCTGGCCTGGGCCGAACGCGACAGCTGCGCGAGATTTCATGATGTCTTTCCCTTGTTGTGAGGTGTGTGGGTTTATTTTAGATAAGAGCGCAGTAAATGGCCGACTTCCGCCATCCGCACTGCCCGCTGATCCGGGGTGGTCTCCCCCGTCACCAGCTCATCTTTGAGGTGAATTTCGACCATTTCCCCCATCAGACCATTGGCAGCGCCGCGCACGGCGGCAATTTGCTGCAAAATGGCGAGACAGGGATCGCCCGATTCCAGGGCGCGTTCAAGGGCATCAACCTGGCCCCGAATGCGGCGGACGCGGGTCATAATACGTTTTTTATCTTCGGGTGAATGCGGCATACGCCCTCCTTATACTATAGGGGGGTATTGTATCTGTTAATACGATTTTATGTAAACATGAAGTTTAGTGTGGGTTTTAAGTAGAGCCGTAGGAAAGGTGAAAAATCAGCGTCTGGAGTTAATATTGGTGACTCGCTGTATACCAGAAGTGGGCAATCAGGTGCGTCATGAGCGAAAAGTAGATTGGATAAATTCATGGCAGACATGCACTGTCCCTTTAAAATTAACGTGTTGGTTGTTCTTGTTATTAAGTGTAATGCAGGTGTGGTACAGATGAAGTCATACAACGTCATTCTCCCTTAAAAATCCTACTTTTAAAGACTTGTGCAAGCACACTACCCCCCACTAAAGAATGTAGGTGTCATAAGAATACGAAAAAGAATAGACTAATACATGTTGGATATATTTATCTTTGATAACATTTAGCCTGTAGTAAACAAAATAAGTCGGATACAGCATGTTCGGACAGAAAACATTGCTGAAACTGGTTCGGATCCGGTTTATCTAATAGAATTTCTATACACTTTGATAAATATTACTATCACAATTGGGTTTTACAAATTGAATTCGGATCACAACGCTTCATCATTAAGGAATGACTAAGTATGAAAAGAATTGTTCTCGCCTCTTTGGTTGTAGCTTTTTCGTTATCTGCTAACGCAAATCAATTAAGCATTGATGACCAAATTAATAATGCTTGCGCTAAGGCCTTAAGCGGTGACAAAGAACCTTTGGGTGACTTCCCGCCAGATAGTTATGCTGCAACAGTCAGTCCGAAAGTTAAAGATGCTTACAACGAAGTTTTAAAATCTCGGTCCTCTATTGTAAACGATCAGAGTTTACAGAATGCAACCAGTTGCGCCAACCTTGTTAGAGATAAACTGAAATCAAAAGGTGAGTACACAGAAGAAAAATAATTGCCAGGGTGGAGAAACAGCATTTTTTGTGGAACTGAACGCTTTCTCTATCAGAGTTCGTTCTTAAGAAAATATCGACAAGATAGTTCCGCAGCTGTGTTTTCCACCTCTCGCTGGTCCCTCAATACCCTAACATCCCGTTGCCTGAAGGCACCCTCCGTAATGACAGCGCCCGCCTAAACAGCACAGACGAGGCTGACGATATTTACACTTTCGTCTCGTCGTGACCAACCCTATTTAGCTCAAAATGTTAAAAATCCGCACTTATATGGCACAATGTGAACAGAAATAACATTCTCGTCACCTAACATACTCGCTACAAACAAAATGGTGGTGTTAATGATTGTACTAAAGAGCTTTTTATTCTTCGTTGGCGCAGCGGCCGCTTGCGCACTTATCGTACTGTGTCTTTGGGTTGATATGCGGTTTGTCGGCCATGATATTCCGGAATTATCACTGACCGAAATTATGCAGGAAACGGTATTAGCGACTATTGTCTTTCTCCATTTTCGTCTGGCGAAAATGGACGAATCCATGCGTTACTGTAATATTCTGGTGGGCGGATTTTTCCTGACAATGCTAATTCGTGAACTGGACGCGCTTTTTGATCTCATTTCTCATGGGAGTTGGGTGTGGTTCGCGCTGATTACCGCTCTGCTGGCGTTAATTCGCCCCGTTATGCATTTTCGCGCTACCCTGGAACAGCTGGCAAAATATACCCAATCCCCCTGGTACGGCATTCTGTTGAGCGGCCTGCTGGCTGTACTGGTCTTCTCCCGCCTCTTTGGAATGCAGGTGCTGTGGCACGACATCCTGGAGCATGGCTATATGCGTGTCGTGAAAAACGCCGTGGAGGAAGGTTCGGAATCATTCGGCTATATGCTGTGCCTGGCCGTATCCCTTGGCTATTACGTTACCTTTCACACTCACGCACGGCAGAAACAGTCTCTTCGCGCTGCGTAGAGAAAGATGGCGAGGGAAATATTTATCAACGACATTTTTTGGACGTTATGGTGGTCATGTAAGAAAGACATGTCCTAAAAAGGGGCAATCTGCCGTCGAATTCAGCGAATTCTCGCTCACTGCTGCAATCAGCGTCTATTCTTAGACTACCAACAAAAGGAGGCTGGAATGTCTGATTTCGACACTGATAAAAATGCACAGTACGCTGGCGATAAAGCCAAAAACAAACTTGATGAATTATCCGGCTCTGCGCAGCAGCAGTTTGGTGAATTCGTTGATTCCCCTAAACACCAGGTGAAAGGTGCAGCGAAAAAATATGCTGCCCAGGCCAGTGATGCCGTCTCGGATGTCACTGAAGCCGTCAGAAACAATCCCTTAACGGGCTTAATCGCTGCGGGTGCGGTAGGTATCGTTCTGGGACTTCTGCTGGGACGTAAATAATTTCAGGCCCTTCGGGGCCTTTCCTTTTCCCCTCTTTCCTGCTCTTTCCCCCCCTATTGTTGATAGTTTTCCTGACAAAAACACGATCCATGTGAAAAGTTGTACAATTTTAATGTACAGATTTGATCGAATAGTATAAATTCAATGCCACTGATGTTACAAAATTGTTTGTTAACGGTGGAAAATTATGCGTCGCAACCATGCTCCCTCTACAGCAGAAAGCGCTATCACCTTGTATTTTAACAAGGATAATGTCCCAACACAGCAGGAAACCCTTGGTGCTATCGTCAGTGAGATCATCAAAGAAAATGTACAACTGAGCAGAATGACAATCTGTACAAAGCTGTTGCGCAGAATTGAAGAGTCAACGTCTGACGTTGAGAAAGCGCACTATAACGGTCTGATAGCCCTCTTCTTCGAGCGTTAACCTGAACACTGTTTTTTTAACTTACTAAGTTAGTCATGCTGAGTGAGAATAGAGCTCCTGAATGCGATGACTAACCCCATGCTACAGCCTCCTGCGTGTAGCAGAGTGAGATTGAAGCTATGCATAGAACTAAATTTGAACGACTTAAGGATGACCTTATCGGTGAGGCCGTATTATCCATACTGAAAGAGAACGGACCTATTACCTTTGCGTCTCTTGCTGGTCGCCTGCGGGCGATGGCTAACGTTGAATCAAATGATGAACGTAAAAATGCATTGATTGCCGCTGAAGATGAAGTGCGCCAGCGTGTAACCGGCGTCTCGCACGACCGGGGAAGAGTGATGGGCGATTATGAAATTGGGCGCATGCGCTCTCTCTTTACTCACAACACGCTTCTGACCCCAGACAAGAAACACTAATTTTAACCGAAACGGTGACCACCATGAGTAAAGCGATTATGCAGCAGACGTATAATTTTGAAGCCCTGCACGATAAAGAACTGGCGGAACATTTTCTTAATGCTGGAAAGCATCTCAGTGGTGAGGTTGAAGTGTTGGGCTCGGCAATACGCTGTATTATGCTGACCGGTGACAATCTCTCAAATAAAGAGATTATCCTGCAACTGATTCACGCCCTCGAAATTACCGAGGAGCCCGAAGCCTGCGATGTCATTCGAAACACGCTTGAAATTGTTGTCGGTTTTACGCGCGATGATATCTGATAACAGATTATTGCCCTGGTGAGTGACTGTTTTTGCTGGTGGTCGAAGAGTTAAGTCTGTCGTACCACCAGTATAGTGAAGCCATTAACTAAATAGCCGTACCATTCGATCCAGCTCATCTTCTTTAACCGCCCGGGAAAGATAATATCCCTGGAAGCGCTTAACCCCTAATGCGACAAGTTTTTCAAATTTTTCTTCGCTATCGACGCCTTCCGCAACGCATTCCCTTCCCGTCATGTCGCTGTATATCTGTATCGCTTTAATAATGCTATTGTCATTGTCGTTAGCAACAAAGTGCTCGACTATATCGCGGTCAAGCTTCAGTCCATCAACATTAATCTGTCGGATGGGTAACATAGCGTAATTTCTGGAAAAGCAATCATCCAGAAACAGCCGGCATCCCTCGGCGCGTAAACGCTGGAGAGTGACAGGAATATTTGGATCCTTTGTTACATCAATGGTTTCAGCTAATTCGAAGACAAGTTTCCCGGCCCACTGCGGTTTCAGTAACATTTCAACGGCTTTTTTCGCCATTCCCGGCAGCGCGTTCCCGGCAGCCAGTTGAGGAGGAATATTAACCGAAAAATAATATTTTCCATTGTATCTGTTGATACCTGATACGGCCGCGTGAATGACTAACGCCGTCAGCTTGAGCCAAATTTCGCCATTTTTTATCCCATCCAGAAATTGGCCTGGTTTCAGGACCTGACCGTTTTTATGCCAGCGCAGCAGAATTTCAAAGCCTACTCCTTTTTTATCGCCATCGGTAATAATTTGATAAGCCGCAAAGATTTCCCGCTTATGTAACGCCTGCAATATATTTATTTCTGCTTCCGAAAACCCCTGCGCTTTGTTCTTTACTGCACAGACCTCATCCCTTAAGACACGTGCATCGCTAAACCACACTCTGATAAGATATAATTTACTCAACCCCACTTTCCGATGGGTATAAATGGTTTTATCTGACAACCCTAACCTCGCTGACTGCTCTTTTATCGAAATACCCCGATAAAAATTCAGCAATACGGTTAACTCACGTTTTGTAAAACCATGCAGGCTTTCCTTACCTTCCTTCTCAGGTCCTTCACGCAATAAACGTGACGAATCGGCATGCACATCAGAAATACTCTCTACACAATTCATTACCTCTGAAATATTCGCCACCCTGATCCTCGACAACGATTTGGTATTATTAACGAGACTTTTCAGCGTGGCATAAAGCCATCTCTCTGGTATTGCACCATACAGGGTCACGCTACAAATAACCGGCAGTGCATTCAGAACCGAGACCAACCGTTTCAGGCTTTCAAGAAAGGCAGTCACGTCGCGACCAAGAAAAACAGAAATATCAGGCTGTTGATTTTGCATCATTTTTTGCACATCACCTGAGCAAACTTCATCATCTTCAAAATGGAGCCGCGTGACGTTTACGCCACGAGACTTGAGAAGCAGGCTATACCCCTCGAAGGTGAAACCGCAGGCTGAAATAACGAATCGTTGCTTGTAGCAAGTACCTTGCATAAAAGGTAAGTTTTGAGACATAACCTGCTCCTGAGAATGCAAACATCATTCCCAAATGTGATTAAAGCCAATATTCTTTGTCGCATTGAATAATTTTACCGCACCCCATTTGGTTAATAAACCGTTATCAATGTTATGCACGGGAACATCTTTGCGTTAATCAACCCACTCATCCATATGCAGCATAAATATTACTTTCTTTTCATATAACGACAGTAAATATGCACTTCACAAGGTATAATGAAAATTCCGAAAAAGAAGACCGGACACTTCATCTTATCGGCCCAGACAAAAAGAGAAAATGCTATGGATAATCACATTTCATCCAGGGCTTTGCTACATCGAAGGGATGTTATTAAAAACAACCCGCGATTTGGTGAAGCTATAACAGAGCACTACAGAATCAATGATGCCATTTATAAAAAACAACCCTTGTTCTACAAAACGATGCTTCAGGAATCACGCTTCAACATAATACTGTCAATGTGTTGTTTTGTTTTTGGTAATCAGGCTGAGTCAGTTTCAGAGATAAAGGCACTGTGTACCCGCTATAATATCGCCAGTCCTAACAGTGTTATCGCGATCATCACCATACTTAAGACCACCGGGCGAATTAAGACCTGGCGCTGTACCGAAGATCGCCGAAAAACAAAAATCGCGCCAACGGAAAAAGGACTGGATGAGCTGAAACGCTATATGTCTGGGGCATTTACGCCTGTCAGCATTCTTTATCCGACATTCAACATTAATGTTAACCTTCTGGACAATGACATTTTGAGGCACAACTTTTTCCGGCGCGCCGCAGAGTACCTTTTCCGCGGATTAACATTCAGGAAAGTGCTTCCGGAGGTGGGTTTATTTATTGATAAGGATGGTGGCCGAATGATTATGCTCTATCTCTATTTGCAGGCCATTAAAAACAAAACAGCACACGGTGCCATAATAGCGTATTCAGCCAGCACACTGGCAAAAGAATTTTTCGTCTCGCGTATCCACGTCAACCGCATTATCAAATCGGCGCAGGAGGCAGGTTACCTTAAAGATCGCGGCGATGGCCGGATGTCAATTTACCCGGCCTTTATCGAGCTGGTCGAAAATTATGCCGGATTATATTTTGCGTATGTCACACATTACATCAACGTGGTACCAAAAGAACGACGCCATGCTGTCAACATGACGCCTACACTCTGATCTGACGGGCGTTCGGTTTGCTGAACGCCTTTTTTATCGCTCGCGCAGCGCCTCTTTTGCCTTATTCAATGGTTTCAGCAGATAATCAATGACGGATTTACTGCCGGTTTTGATATCAACCGTGGCTATCATGCCCGGGAACACCGGGAATTCCTTGCCCTGCCTGTTGGTCAGATGGTTACTGTCAGTACGAATATAAACGCGATAATAATAAACATCCCGTTTCACCTCGTCCTGAAGGGTATCCGGGGAAATCATCGTCACCTCCCCTTCCAGCCCGCCGTAGATCGAGTAGTCATAAGCGGTGATTTTCACCAGCGCTTTTTGCCCGGGATGGATAAACGCGACATCGCGCGGCGAGATTTTCGCTTCTATCACCATCTGGTCATCAAGCGGTACCAGGCTCATCAGTTTGCCGTTCGGCGGGATCACTCCGCCCACCGTCGTCACGTCAATGTCCTTCACGATGCCACGCACCGGCGCATTAAACGTTAAGCGGGTGAGTGAATCTTCGCGTCCTTTCATGACCGAACGCTGCGCTTCCATTTCCGCGTTCGCTTTTGCCAGTTCTTCGCGGGCGCGAACGTAGTACTGGTTTTTCATTTCGGTGATTTTGCTCTCCAGCTCATTTTTTTGACGTTCAAGGCGTAAGACTTCGACCTTACTGGCCGCCCCCTGCGTCACTAGCGGGCGCGTTAATGCCAGTTCACGCTGCACGAGATCTGCTCCCTGGCGTAAACCCGCCAGCCCTTTTTCAAGGCTTTCGCGACGTGACTGATAAAGCGCCGTTTCCTGTTTGACCAACTCAACGTCGTCATCCAGCTCTGCCGGGAATGTCAGCCCGGTGTCGTTTACCTCAGCATTCAGACGCTCGGCCGTCGCCATCGCAGCGTTTAATCGAGACTCGCTCTCCAGCACACTGGACTCGGTTTTCGTCCGGTCCAGTTGGGCAAGCTGTTGACCACGCTCGACGATATCGCCCTCGCGCACCATCAGACTGTGGATAATCCCCCCTTCCAGGGACTGGATCACCTGCTCGTGGGAGGACGGGATCACCTTGCCGCTACCCGTCGTGACCTCATCCAGCTGGAACAGGCTGGCCCAGGTTATAAAGACCACCAGCAGGGCAAACAGCGACCATGCCACCAGCGACGAACGCGGCAGGCGGGGCTCCTTCAGCCGGCTGTTAAAGCGGGAGAAATCATTCATGCCACGCCCTCCGTTTTCAGTTTAACCGTGCGCTGCGGCGCCTGCTGCGGGGCCATTCCGTGCTGGCGTAAAATGGCATCACGAGGGCCATCCATCACCACTTTGCCGTTTTCCAGGACGATGATGCGGTCAACCAGGTCCAGAATCGGCAGACGATGCGTCGCCACCACCAGCGTCCGGCGCTTACCGAGCCACTGGTGCAGATGCTGGATAAACTGCTTCTCGCTGACCTCATCCAGCCAGGCGGTGGGTTCATCCAGCAGCAGAATATTCGGCGAGGTGATCAGCGCGCGCGCCAGCAGCAGCGCCTGACGTTGCCCGCCGGAAAGCCCCGTTCCGCCCTCATTGATGATGGTGTTCAGCCCCATTTTCTGCTTGCGCACAAACTCCAGCGCGCCGCTGTTGACCAGCGCCTGATGGATTTCCTCGTCTGTCGCCAGCGGATTACCCATCAGGATGTTGTCGCGTACGGAGCCGAAGAACAGCCGCGCCTGCTGGCTGAGCAACTGCATGTCGCGGCGCACGTCGGCCGGGTCAAGATGATTGAGAGCAATATCGTCCAGCAAAATGCTGCCCTGCTGCGGCTCCTGCATTCCCGCCAGCAGATGCAGCAAGGTGCTTTTCCCCGAACCATTACGCCCGAGCACCGCCACGCGCTCCCCGGCGTGAATGCGCAGTTTGCTGATATTCAGCACGGTAAGCTTCTCTTCTTCATCGTAATAAAACCCAACGTCGTCCAGCCGATAATCACCGCGCAGATGGGCTTTATGCACTTTTTTGCCGTGCTGGGGATCGTCAATCGGGCGCTGCATCAGGTCATCCAGCCCCTTGCGGGCCACCTTTGCCGACTGCCAGCGGGAGAGCACGCCGGAAATCTGCGACAGGGGCGCAATGGTCCGGGACGCCAGAATCGAGGTCCCCACCAGCGCACCGGTGGTCATGTCGCCGCTGATGACCAGATAACACCCCACCAGCAGCACCACGGCGTAGACGATAGACTGCACCTCCTGGGTCCATGTCAGCAGCAGCCCCGTCAGCCAGCGCTGCTTCATGCCGACGCTCGCGGCAACGTCATTGGTGTTATTCCACTGGTTCTGGAACCTCTGCTCGGCACGCATTAGCTTGATGTCCTCAAGCCCCTGCACCGCTTCCACCAGCGTGGCGTTACGAATCGCCGATTCACGCATCCCTTCGCTGGAGAGTTTTCCCAGCGGGCGCTGCACCAGCAGGCCGGGAATGAGCAGCAGCGGTACGGCCAGCAGCACCACCAGCACCAGCGGGCCGCCAATCATCCACAGAATGAAGACGAACAGCAGGAAGAACGGCAGATCGGAGATAGCGGCAATGGTGGTGGAAGTGATCAGCTCCCGCACCGACTCCAGCTCGCGGATCTGGGCGATAAACGACCCGGTCGATTTCGACCGTGCGCCGTTTTTAATCCTCAGGGCGTGGGCAAACACGCGCTCGGAAATACGCAGGTCGGCGCGTTTCCCTACCACGTCCGAAATATGCACCCGCAGCATGCGCATGATGAATTCAAACACGATGGCGATCATCACACCGCCAAACAGCACCCACAGCGTGGCCTCCGACTGGGACGGCACCACCCTGTCATACACCTGCATGGAAAAGACCATGCCGGAGAGCGCCAGCACGTTGGCGACCAGCGCCACCAGCATTATGTCGCTGTAACGACGCCAGTCTTTCAGCGCCAGCTGCCAGAACCAGTTTTTCTCATAGGGTTTGATGTAATCATCCACGCGCGCATCCGGCGTGGACTCCAGGGGACGCAGCACCATCAGCCCCTTTAACCGCGAACCGAGTTCGTCGCGCGTCAGCGTCGTCTCCAGGCCCCCGTCGCCGCTAAACTGCACGCTGACGTTCCCTTCGTTGTCCATACGGTTGATGACCGCAATTTGCCCGCCGGTGAACTCCGCCAGCAGCGGTAAACGCCACGGATCGAGCGCTACGGCTCCCGCCGCCACCCAACGCATCCCCAGCCCAAGCTGGCGCGCCATCTCCTCCAGCACCAGCTGGCGTGGAGACTGGCTTTCATGGTTAATCGTGACCCGAACATGCTCCGCCGAAAAATCCAGCCGATAATATTTCGCGATGATGAGCATGCCCTGCAACCAGGGTTCGTACTGTGGATGTGTCTTCATAATGCTACGTCCTGTTCAGGGCGATGATTTCGCTCTGAAATGATACCTTTCCGGGATGATTAGAAATCGAACACTGTCTAAACGAGCCCGCAAAATAATCTTGTGAAATATAGGGTTATGGCTATTCGTGTAAAGAAACGCAAAAGGCCGCGAGGATCGCTCCCCGCGGCGTTGTTTTACGCAATTAACAGTTGATGATTGGCCAACAGCGTCGCCAGATCCGTCTGCACGCCGTTCAGCGTTACCAGCGTGGTGGGCGTGAACTGACCGCCCGTCCCGTCCAGGTCAACCTGGATCTCGGTGTTGCTGCCGTTTTGCACAACGCGGATGTAGTCGGCGATGTTGCCCGCGCTGCTGTCCAGCGTCGCCACGCCGTTCACGTAGCTCGCCGAGCCGGTGCCGGTATAGCCGCTGTCGGAAAGCAGGTCGCGCAGATCGATACGGTCCGTATCCGCCGTCCCTTCCCAAGTGCCGACGGTAAAGCCGTTCACCACATCGCTACCGTTGCCGCCCGTCGCGTCAGACGCGTTGATCAGCTTATAGAGCAACGTATCGTGACCGCCGCTGCCGATGTTGAAGGTGTCGTTCCCGCCCCGGCCTTCGAACTGGTTATCACCGCTGTTGCCGGTGATCACGTCGTCATAGTCGGAGCCGTTAATCCCTTCAATATTCAACAACCGCGTGGTACCGAATCCGGTGTCCTGCGCCGTTGAGAGGCGCAAATCAACGGTTATCCCAGAGGTGGCATTACGATAATCCACCACGTCCATGCCGCCGGTATTGCTCCAGGTGTCGTAGTCGGAATGGGTATTCCAGCCGCCGGAGCCGTTATAGGTATAGGTCCCATCCTCTGCGATAAAGGTGTCGTTATACCCGGTACCGGTAATGGTTCCGCTGTGGCCGCCGGTGGCCGCTTCGGCGGTGAGAACATAACCCTCTTTGCCGTTGCCCGCGTCCAGGCCGGTCCAGGTGACGTTATCCGAGACGCCGTTGGTGATCTTCACGATCTCCGCCGAGTAGGTTTCGTTCGGATCCAGCCCGTAGAAACTCACCAGCGCAGAGGTATCGTTCGAGCCAATGCCGGACTGAGCGTTGATGATCTGCGAGGCCACCAGCACGCCCGCAGCGTTATACAGATTGACCGTATTGCCGTAGTACGCGTTGATGCCTTCGCTATCGACAATGTGCAGATGCATCGCGGTACCGTCAGCGATCTCCGCATTGTTCTGCACCAGCACCACCTTACCGTTCTGCTGAGACACCAGCAGATCCTGCGCACCGTCCCAGTTGTAGTCCACCGCGGCGACGCCGGTGACGTTGGCCAGCCCAGAAGCCAGCTGGCTTGAAGTCCAGGTTGAGCCGTAGCCGTTGTTGGTGAACAGGGTCGCCGTCTGTGAGCTGCCGTAGGTGCTGAGCTTGATGATGTCCATCTGCCCGTCACCGTTCCAGTCTACCGCCACCGACAGATAGCCCGCCGTGGCGTTAGAGGCTTCCACCGCGCTTTTGGTCGTGGAAAGCTGCCCGGTACCGTCGTTGTAGTAAATCACCCCGCCGTTGTTGTTGTAGCTGCTGCCGAGGTACAGATCCATGTAGCCATCGCCGTTAAAGTCCGCCCACGTCATGGAGGCCGCCGTGGTGGTATTCGAGGCGTTGGCCACAAACACGTTGGTCAGGTTCTGGCCAATGGAAAGCGTACCGTTCCCGTTGTTGTTAATCACGGTGAGCGAATACGCCCCGCTGCGGTTGGTGTGCTGCACGATGTCCACGGTACCGTCGTTGTTCAGGTCGACGCCGGAGATTTCACGCCCGGAATCGAACTGGCCGTAGAATCCACCTTCCCCGCCGGTGCCGTCCGGCGACAGAACGCCGTTGGTATTCACCAGGTAGGTCAGGGAGTCCATACCGGCATCGCCGTACGCCAGATCAAGATAGCCATCGCCGGTTTTATCGTAGGCAATTACGCCGCCGTACCAGATGGTGGTTCCCATCGCCAGCTGGCTGGCGGTGTAGCTGCTGCCATCGTAGGTCCACATCACCTGCGTAGAGCCCGCGTAGGTGTTCTCCGTCGCAAAGATATCCTGCGTGCCGTTACGGTCAAAGTCAGCTGCCGTCTGGCTCACCACATAGTAGCTACGGGTGTTAGTTAACGTATTCCCGGCATAGGTTGAATCATCGCTGCTGGAATAAGACTGTCCATTAGCAATGATATTCCACAGCCCGCTGCTGTTCATGCCGAGAGTCATGGTTGAGTTGTTGCTGTTCCCCGCAGTGGTCGCCCAGTCGGTATTCACCGAGGTGGTATCGATCACCAGGCTACCGGTTGCCGTACCGGTGGTGTTACCGTTGCCCGCGCTACTCTTCACCTGCGCGGTTACGTCGTAACTCGCCACACTCAGGGCATCGCTGTCCGGGATCTGTAGATACCAGGTATTGTGATCCGGGTCGACGACCACCGCACCGCCGGTCTGGGAGGTGTAGGTTTTCCCGTTCACCGTCACCACCAGATATTCACCGTTCACCAGGTCTGCGGAGACCGTACCGCTGACAATCGGCGTGGTATCCGAGGTGGTCTGGGCAGTAATCGCCGCGGTGGTGGTCGGGATGCTGGTATCGACGTTCAGCACAAAGCCATCCGATTCCGTGTAGTTACCGGCTTTGTCGGTGACGCGCAGAATATAGGTGTGATTCCCGTCGAGCAGGCCGTTGTCCTGATAGGACCAGCTTGCGCTGCCGTTCATCGTGACCTGACCCAGCAAGATCCCGTCCCGGTAAAGCTGCACGATTTCGCCATCTTCCGGAGCGCGGTTAAGCGTACCGTTGATCAGCGGCGAGGTATCGTCCGTCGCGACTGATGCGCCGTACGTGCCTGTACGTTCACCTTCCCCGTCGGTATAGCTGACCACCGTTCCCACCGTGTCAGGCGGCGTGGTATCAACCGTTACCACCTGCGAAGAGGTTGAGCCGACGTTGCCCGCCTGGTCGATGATCCGCACCTGGTAGGTGTAATCCCCATCTGCCAGATCGCGGGTATCCGTATAGCTCCAGCGCTGGTTAGTGACGGTAGTGTCAATCCAGGTATTACCGCCGTCGAGGCTGATCTGTACGCGCTCGTCGCTGGCCAGCGCGCTGCCCAACGAGCCGTTGATCGTCAGCGAGGTGTCCATGGTGATGAAATCACTCCCGGACTGCCCGGTATCTTCGCTGATGCTGTCAATGGTGATGCCGTACTGCGGCGCCTGGGTATCCACCGTCACGTCCTGCGTGGTGGTGGCCCCAACGTTGCCCGCCTGATCGACAACCCGCACCTGATAGCGGTAGTCGCCGTCGGCCAGGGTGCGGGTGTCGTTATAACTCCACCGGGTGCCGCTTACCGTGGCGTAAACCCAGGTGGTGCCGCCATCCATGCTCACCTGCACATACTCACCCGCCCCGAGTTCGGCCCCAAGCGTCCCGTTGAGCGTGTACGAGGTCGAACTGGTCAGGAAGTCGTTATTGTCGAAGCCGGTATCGACGGTGATGTTATCCACGGTCACCGTAATCGCCGCATCCGGCGCGACCGTATCGACCGTCACCTGCTGATGAGCGCTGGCACCTACGTTGCCTGCCGCATCCACTACGCGAACGTAGTAGTCATAGGTCTGGTTACCCAGCGTGCGGCCGTCCACGTAGTACCAGCTGTTGCCAGTGACGATCACGTTCTGCCAGGTGACCCCGCCGTCGATGCTGATCTGGGCATATTCGCCGTCGGCCAGCGTTGCGCCGAGCGAGCCGTGCAGCGTCAGGGAGGTATCATTGGTGATAAAGTCGCTGCTGCTCAGGCCGGTATCGTCGCTGATGCTGTCGATAGCGATCGTTTTGCTGGCGTCCGGCGCGACGGTATCAATGGTCACCACCTGGCTGGTAGTGGCGCTGATATTCCCCGCGTCGTCAATCACCCGCAGCTGATAGTTGTAGTCTCCGTCGGCCAGCGTGCGGCCGTCAACGTAGGTCCAGCTCAGGCCGCTGACGCTCACGTCAGTCCAGGTTGCGCCACCGTCGAGGCTGATCTGAGCGTGGTCGCCGCTGCCCAGGGCCGCGCCGAGCGTCCCTTTCAGGCTGATCTGGTTGTCGCTGGTAATAAAGTCGCTGTCGGACAGGCCGGTATCCTGCGAGACGGAATCCACGGTAATAGTCGCCGCCGCAGGCTTCGTCAGATCGATTACCACGTCCTGGCTGTCCGTTGCCCCAACGTTGCCCCCATTGTCGATCACGCGCACCTGGTACTGGTACGTACCGTCGGTCAGGGTACGGCCATCGGTGTAGCGCCAGGTGGTGCCGGTGACGGTCAGGTCAATCCAGGTGGTACCGCCGTCAAGGCTGATCTGCGCCTTCTCGTTATTGCCGAGCTGCGCGGTCAGGGAACCATTCACCACCACCTGGCTGTCGTTGGTGATGAAGTCATTCGCGCTGAGGCCGGTATCGTTTTGCAGGGAATCAATGCTGATCCCCATCGACGGTGCGGTGAGATCCACGGTAACGGTATGGTTATCGCTGGCGCTGTTGCCGATGGCGTTGCTCACCTGCGCGTTAATCACGTACGAACCGCCGTCCGCCAGCGCGGTCACGTCTGCGCTGCCGACCGTATAGCTCCAGGTGCCGTCATTTTGAACGGTAGCCGTGTAGGTTTTACCGTTAAGCGTAATGGTCACCGTCTGGCCCGTTGGCGCATCGGTGGTGCCGCTGATAACCAGCGGCGTGCCGTGCTCGGCGGCGTTGACGATATCATCCTGCGCAAAGGTGTTAATGGCGATGGTCGGCACGTCGCCGTTCAGCGTCACGTCGTGCGTTGCGCTGCCCGGGTTACCTGCCTTATCGCTCACCGTAGCCGTAATGGTGTAATCCCCGTCGCTCAGTCCGAGGAAGTCGCGTCCCGGCACGAAGACGGACCAGGAGCCATTCGCCGCCACGGTCGCCTGATAGCTGTGGCCGTTGAAGGAGACGGTCACCGTCTGGCCCTGCTCCGCGGTGGTGGTCCCGCTGATGGTCTGTCCCGCCAGCTGCTCGGCGTTGTTGACGATATCGTCATCGGCCACGGTGCTGATGGTCACGGCTGGCGCGACGGTATCGACCGTTAAGGTATGCGTCGTCTGGCCGTTATTACCCGCCTTGTCGTTCACCGACGCGGTGACCGTCAGCGCGCCTTCGCTCAGGTTGGCAAGATCGGCGGCCGGGACGTCGAGCGTCCAGGTGCCGTCGTTTGCCACAAGCGCAGTGTAGGTTTTCCCGCCCAGCGTGACGGTCACCGTCTGGCCTGCTTCCGCGCTGGAAGAGCCGTGTACGGTGAGCGGCTGTTGGGCTTCCGCCGCATTCAGCACATCGTCGCCCGACAACGTGTTCACGCTAATCACCGGCGCGGTGGTGTCCACGCTGATGGTGTGCGTCGCCGAGGCGCTGTTCCCGGCGCTGTCCTGCGCCGAAACAGAAACCTGGTAGCTCGCGCCGTCGGCCAGGGTGCCCACGTCGGCGGCCGGTACGGTGGTTGTCCAGGAGCCATCGCTCTGGATAGTGGCCGTATAGCTCTTACCATTCAGGGTGATAGTGACCTGCGTGCCGTTAGCAAACTGCGCGCTGGAGCCGTTGATGACCAGCGACGCCCCCGCTTCTGCCGCATTGATCACGTCATCACCGCTGAGGGTGTTGACGGTCAGCGCGACCGATGCGGTATTTACCACCACGTCATGGGTCTGGGTGCTGCTGTTGCCCGCGCTGTCGGTGATTGTCGCGCTGAGGGTCACGGTGCCGTCGGTCAGGGCAGAAATGTCGCTGGCAGGAACGCCCACGCTCCATTTGCCACTGGCGTCAACGGTGGTGGTGTACTGGTTCGAACCTATCGTGATGACCAGCTTATCGCCGACGCTGGCGCCGGTTGCGGTGCCGCTGATGACCTGCGCCTGCCCGTGCTCAACGCTGTTGATGACGTCATCGCCCGCCACGACGTTAAAGCTGACGGTCGGCGGCGTGGTATCGAGCGTAATCGCTTTGCCCGCGCTGCCCGGGTTACCCGCGGCGTCACTCACGCTCACCTGCACGGTGTAGCCGTTATCCGCCAGAGTGGACAGATCGGCGGCCGGCACGTTAATGCTCCAGACGCCGCCCTGCTGAACCTGTGCGGTATAGCTGTTTCCACCGAGGTTAACGGTTACCGTCTGACCGACTTCAGCCGTGGTGGTGCCGGAAATGGCCACGCCCGCAGCCGCTTCGCTGCCGTTGATCACGTTGTCGCCGGCTACCGTGTCGATGGTCACGGTTGGCGCCGTGGCATCGACGCTGTACTCCCGGCCCGCAGACGCGCTGTTGCCGTTCACATTGGTCACGCTCACCTGCACGCTGGCGTCGCCGTCTTTCAGACCCGCAAGATCCGAGGAAGGCACGGTGGCCGTCCAGTTGCCGTCGGCATCGACTTTGGCGGTGTACGTCTTGCCGCCGAAGGTGACGGTAACGGTCTGGTTTTCCTCTACGTTCGAGGTGCTGCCGGACAGCACCAGATCCGCGCCTTTTTCTGCCGCGTTAATCACGTCGTCGGTAGCAATCGCATCAATACTGATAGCGACTGCCGCCAGATCCACCGTCACGTCATGACTGATGGTCACCGGATTGCCCGCCGCGCTCTGGCCTGCAACGGTCACGGTAACCGTGCCCGCAGCCAGGGCCCCGACATCTGCTGCCGGGATCGCCGCGCTCCAGGTACCGTCTGCCAGCACGGAGGCCGCATAGGTTTTGCCATTGACGGTCACGGTGAGCGTAGTGCCTGCCGCCAGTCCGTCGCTGGAGCCGGTGACAATCAGGTTCTGTCCATGCTCGATGCTGTTAATCACATCGTCGCCCGCGACGGTATCCACGCGCAGGCCCGGCAGGCTGGCGTCGATAGTGATATCGCGCTCGCCCGTTCCCGTATTGCCATGGTCATTAGTGACGGTTGCTGACACCGTTAAATCGCCATTGCCCAGCGCGGTCAGGACGGATTCCGGCACGTTAACGGACCAGGTCAGATCGCTCTGCACCGTCGCGGTATAGGTGTTGCCGCCGATGTTCACCGTCACGGTGTTACCGATGTCCGCGTTCGCCACCTTACCGGTAATGGTCTGGCCTGCGGCCACTTCCGCCGCGTTGATGACGTTGTCCCCCGCCACGGTGTTGATGGTGACGGTTGGCAGCGCGGTATCGACAAGCAGGTTCGCCGTAGTGCTGATGCTGTTGCCCACGCCGTTGGTGGCCGTCGCGCTCAGGGTGTAGCTGGCTTCACCGAGGCCTGACAGATCCGCAGCCGGAACGGTCAGGCTCCAGGTGCCGTCTGCCGCAGTCGTCGCCGAGTAGTTTTTACCGTTCAGGGTCACGGTGACCACGGTGCCTTCCGCCAGGTTGGCGCTGGTGCCGTTGACGCTCAGATCCTGCCCTTTTTCTACCGCGTTCAGGACGTTGTCATCGCTGATGGCGTTGAAGCTGACCGACGGCAGACCGGTATCGACGGTCACATTATGCGTGCCGCTGCCGGTATTGCCCGCCGCGTCGGTGACTGACGCAGTGACGGTCACGCTGCCGTCGCTGAGGCCTGAAATCACATTCGCCGGAACGCCCACGCTCCAGTTACCCGCCGCATCCAGCACGGTGGTGTACGACTGGCCGCCGATGGTGACGGTGACGGTGTCGCCCGCCGCCGCGCCGGTGGCGGAGCCGCTGATAATTTGCGCCTGATTGTGTTCAGCCACGTTAATCACATCGTCGCCTGCAACGGTGTGGATGGTCACCGCAGGTACGGTGACGTCCACCGTCAGGGTGTGGTCAACCGACGCCGGGTTACCCGCCTTGTCGCTGACTGAGGCGGTGACCGTCACGCTGCCGTCGGTTAATCCTGCCAGATCCGCCGCCGGAACGTTCAGCGTCCAGCTGCCGTTCGCGCTGACGGTTGTGGTGTAATCTTTGCCGTTCAGCGATACGGTCAGCGTCTGGCCTGCTTCGGCGGTACTGGTGCCGGAGATTGCCAGGTCTGACTGAGCTTCCGTGGCGTTCAGGATATCGTCGGTGGCAATCGTGTTGATGGTCACGGACGGCGCGGTAGCATCCACGCTGTACTCACGGCCCGCCGAGGCGCTGTTGCCGTTCACGTTGGTGACGCTCACCTGCACGCTGGCGTCGCCATCCTTCAGGCCAGCCAGATCCGCTGACGGCACGGTGTAAGTCCAGTTGCCGCTGTCGTCCACGGTGGTGGTGTAGATCCTGCCGTTCAGACTGATGGTCACGGTCTGCCCGGCTTCCACGTTGGTGGTCACACCGGACAGTACCAGATCCGCGCCCTTCTCCGCCGCGTTAATCACGTCGTCGGTGGCAAGCGCATTGATGCTGATGGCAACGGTAGCCAGATCCACGGTCACGTCGTGGCTGATGATGATCGGATTACCCGCCACGCTGTCACCGGTAACGCTGATTTTCACGGTGCCTTCCGGCCACGCGCTCACGTCGGTGGACGGGATCGCCGCGCTCCAGGTGCCGTCTGCCAGTACCGTTGCCGCGTAATCTTTACCGTTGACGGTAACCGTCAGCGCCGTGCCCGGCGCCAGCCCGTCGCTGGAGCCTGAAACAATCAGGTTCTGCGCGTGCTCGATGGTGTTGACCACGTCGTCACCCGCCACGGTATTCACGCGCAGGCCCGGCAGGTTAGCGTCGATAGCGATCTCGCGTTCGCCGGTGCCGGTGTTGCCGTGGCCGTTGGTGACGGTCGCCGTCACGCTCAGGCTGCCGTTGCCGAGTGCGGTCAGAACGTCAGACGGCACGTTGACGGACCAGGACAGATTATTCTGCACCGTTGCGGTGTAGCTGTGGCCACCGATAGTCACGGTCACGGTGTTGCCCGCTTCGGCATTCGCCACGGTGCCGCTCAGTGTCTGGCCTGCCGCCACTTCCGCCGCGTTGATGACGTTGTCGCCCGCCACGGTGTTGATGGTGACGGTTGGCAGCGCGGTGTCGACAAGCAGGTTCGCAGAACTGCTCACGCTGTTGCCAACGCCGTTGGTGGCCGTCGCGTTCAGGGTGTAACTGGCCTGACCGAGACCGGCCAGATCCGCAGCCGGAACCGTCAGGCTCCAGGTGCCGTCTGCCGCAGTTGTCGCCGTGTAGTTTTTACCGTTCAGGGTCACGGTGACCACGGTGCCTTCCGCCAGGTTGGCGCTGGTGCCGCTGACGCTCAGATCCTGGCCTTTTTCAACGGCGTTCAGGACGTTGTCATCGCTGATGGCGTTGAAGCTGACCGACGGCAGACCGGTATCGACGGTCACATTATGCGTGCCGCTGCCGGTATTGCCCGCCGCGTCGGTGACTGACGCAGTGACGGTCACGCTGCCGTCGCTGAGGCCGGAAATGACGCTGGCCGGGACGCCCACGCTCCAGTTACCCGCCGCATCCAGCACGGTGGTATAAGTCTGGCCGCCGATCGTGACGGTGACCTTATCGCCCGCCGCCGCGCCGGTGGCGGAGCCGCTGATAATCTGCGCCTGATTGTGTTCAGCCACGTTAATCACGTCGTCGCCTGCCACGGTGTGGATGGTCACTGCCGGAACGGTGACGTCCACCGTCAGGGTGTGGTCCACCGACGCCGGGTTACCCGCCTTGTCGCTGACGGCCGCGGTCACGGTGACGCTGCCGTCGGTTAATCCTGCAAGGTCAGCTGCTGGCACGTTCAGCGTCCAGCTGCCGTTCGCGCTGACGGTTGTGGTGTAATCTTTGCCGTTCAGCGATACGGTCACCGTCTGGCCTGCTTCGGCGGTACTGGTGCCGGAGATTGCCAGGTCGGACTGCGCTTCTGAGGCGTTCAGGATATCGTCGGTGGCAATCGTGTTGATGGTCACGGACGGCGCGGTAGCATCCACGCTGTACTCACGGCCCGCCGAGGCGCTGTTGCCGTTCACGTTGGTGACGCTCACCTGCACGCTGGCGTCGCCGTCTTTCAGACCGGTCAGATCCGCAGACGGCACCGTGGCGGTCCATTTACCCTCAGCGTCCACCGTGGCGGTGTAGTTCTTGCCGCCGAAGGTGATGGTGACGATCTGGTTTTCTTCGACGTTCGAGGTGGTGCCGGAGAGCACCAGATCCGCACCCCTCTCGGCGGCGTTGATCACGTCATCGGAAGCGATGGCGTCAATGCTGATGGCGACGTTTGCCAGATCCACCGTCACATCATGGTTGATAGTCACCGGATTGCCCGCGCTGCTCTGGCCTTCAACGTTCACGGTGACCGTGCCTGCGGCAAGGGCACTCACGTCCGCAGAAGGGATCGCCGCGCTCCAGGTGCCGTCTGCCAGCACGGTAGCCGGATAGGTTTTACCGTTTACGGTGACGGTCAGCGCTGTGCCCGCCGTCAGGCCGTCGCTTGAACCCGTGATAATCAGATTCTGCCCGTGTTCGATGCTGTTAATCACGTCATCGCCCGCTACGGTGTCCACGCGCAGGCCCGGCAGATTCGCGTCGATAGTGATATCGCGCTCGCCGCTGCCGCTGTTGCCCACGCCGTTCGTGACGCTGGCGGTCACAGTCAGATCGCCATTGCCCAGCGCGGTGAGCACAGACTCCGGTACGCTGACGGACCAGGTGAGATTGTCCTGTACCGTTGCGGTGTAGCTGTGGCCGCCAACAGACACAGTCACGGTGTTGCCCGCTTCGGCATTCACCACTGTGCCGCTAATGGTCTGGCCGGTTGCCAGCTCCGCTGCGTTGATCACGTCGTCGCCCGCCACGGTGTTGATGATGACGCCAGGCAGCACGGATTCCACGTTCACGGTGTGCGAGGTGCTGGAACTGTTGCCGACGCTGTCCGTCGCGGAGGCCGACACGGTGTAAAGCGCTTCACCCAGTTGCCCCACCTCGCTCGCCGGAACGGTTGTGGTCCACTGGCCATTGGTGTCCACCGTGGCGCTGTACGCTTTGCCGTTGAGCATCACGGTGACCACCGCGCCCGCTGCCAGCCCGGAAGCCGTACCTGTGATGGTCAGATCCTGCGTTTTCTCGCTGCTGTTGATCACATCGTCACCGGACACGGTGTCAATGGTCAGCACCGGCGCGGTGAGGTTGACTTCAACCTCGTGCGTTGTGCTGTTGCTGTTTCCGGCTTTATCGGTCAGCGCCGCGGTGATGGTGTAATCCCCGGCGGCCAGGGCACTCACGTCCGCCGCAGGCACGCCCACGCTCCACCTGCCGGAAGTGTCCAGGGTCGCGGTGTAATCTTTGTTATTGATGGTGACGGTCACCACGTCGCCCGCCGCCGCACCGGTCACGGAACCGGTGACAATCAGCGCCTGCGCATGCTCGGCGCTGTTAATCACGTCGTCGTCGGAAACGGTGTTAATGGTCAGCTGTGGCACCGTGGTATCCACCAGCACATCGCGGTCCGCCGAGGCCGGGTTACCCGCCTTATCCGCGACGGCTGCCGTGATGGTGTAATCGCCGTCGGTAATCGCGCCGATATCCGCAGACGGTACGGTGACGCTCCAGCTGCCGTTCGCCTGTACGGTGGTGGTGTAGTCCACGCCGTTCAGCGTCACGGTCACGGTCTGGCCCGCTTCGGCGTTGGAGACACCGTTAATGACCAGATCCTGCTGCGCTTCGGCCGCGTTGATGATGTTGTTGTCGCTGACGATCTCGATGGACACCGTCGGCGCGGTGGCGTCCACGCTGTACTCGCGGCCCGCCGAGGCGCTGTTGCCGTTCACGTTGGTGACGCTGACCTGCACGCTGGCGTCGCCGTCTTTCAGTCCGCCCAAATCGGCAGACGGTACGGTCGCCGTCCAGTTGCCGCTGGCATCCACCGTCGCGGTGTACAACTTGCCGCCGAAGGTGATGGTAACGGTCTGGTTTTCTTCCACGTTGGTGGTCGAGCCAGACAGCACCAGATCCGCGCCTTTCTCAGCCGCGTTGATTACGTCGTCCGAGGCAATCGGATTAATGCTGATGGCGACTGCCGCCAGATCCACTTTCACGTCGTGGCTGATGGAAACCGGGTTACCCGCCGCGCTCTGGCCGTCAACGGTCATGGTGATCGTGCCTGCGCTCAGCGCGCCGACGTCCGCCGCCGGAATAGCCGCCGTCCAGGTGCCGTCCGCCAGCACGGTTGCCGCGTAGGTTTTGCCGTTGACGGTGACCGTCAGCGCCGATCCGCTCGCCAGCCCGTCGCTGGAGCCGGTGATAATCAGGTTTTGACCATGTTCGATGCTGTTGATCACATCGTCGCCTGCTACGGTATCCACGCGCAGGCCCGGCAGGCTGGCATCAATCGTGATGTCGCGTTCGCCGGTGCCGGTGTTGCCGTGGCCATTGGTCACGCTCGCAGTTACCGATAGCTGTTAAGACGTCAGACGCCACGTTAACCGACCAGCTCAGGTCGTCCTGAACCGTCGCGGTATAGGTGTTGCCCCCGATACCGATCGTGACAGTGTCACCGCTCGCCGCGCCGCTCACTTTCCCGCTCAGGGTTTGTCCGGAAGCCACTTCCGCCGCGTTAATCACGTCGTCGGTGGCAACCGCATTAATGGTGACCTGCGGCAGCGCGCTGTCGACCAGCACGCTATGGCTGGTATTCGCGCTATTACCCGCGGTATCGGTCACGCTGGCCGTCACGCTGTAGCTCGCTTCGCCCAGTACCGAGACGTTTGCCGCCGGAACGGTGACGCTCCAGTTACCGCTGGCATCGGTGGTGGCGGCGTAACTGATACCGTTCAGGGTTACGGTGATGCGGGTCCCGTCCGGCTGGTTGCTGGTGCCGGAGATCAACAGGTCCTGGCCTTTTTCGGTCGCGTTGATCACGTCGTCAACCGCCAGGGTATTGATGGCAATCACCGGCGCGGTCAGGGAGACGTCAAACGCGTGCGTCGCGCTGGTGCTGTTGCCCGCTTTATCGGTGAGTGTCGCGGAGATCGTCTGATCGCCGTTAGCCAGCGCGCCCACGTCCGTCGCCGGAACGCCCACGCTCCAGTTGCCGGACGCATCCAGCATCGCGGTGTAGTCTTTGCCGTTCAGGGTCAGGGTAATCACATCGCCCGCCTGCGCGCCCGTCACCTTGCCGGTGACAATCAGCGCCTGGCCGTGCTCGGCAATATTAACAATGTCGTCGCCCGCCACAATGTTGAAGGTAATCTGCGGCACGGTAGTGTCGACCAGCACGGACGCCCCCGCGCTGGCCGGGTTGCCCGCTTTATCGGACACGGTCACCGTGACCGCCGCGCTGCCGTCGGCGATCCCCGCCAGATCCGCCGCCGGAACGTCCAGCGTCCAGCTGCCGTTCGCCTGCACCTGGGCGGTGTACTGATTGCCGTTGAAGGTCACGGTGACCGTCTGGCCTGCTTCGGCAGTAGACGTCCCGCTCAGGGTCAGATCCTGCGCCGCCTCTGCCGCATTCAGCATGTTGTCGCCGCTGATGGTGTTGATGGTGACCGCTGGCGCGGCGGTATCGACGCTGAATGCCTGCGAGGAAGAGGCCGCGTTGCCGTTCACGTTGGTGACGCTGACCTGTACGCTGGCGTCGCCGTCCTTCAGGCCGCTCAGATCGGCAGCCGGTACGGTGCAGGTCCAGTCGCCGTTGGCATCGACCGTCGTGGTCCAGGTTTTACCCGCAAAGATAATGGTAACGGTCTGGCCCGCTTCAACGTTCGAGGAGGAGCCGGACAGCACCAGATCCTGGCCTTTTTCTGCCGCGTTAAGCACGTTGTCGTCCGTCACGCTGTTGATGCTTATCGCCACCGGGGCGAGATCGACATCCACAACGGTACCGATATTCACCGGGTTGCCGGAGGTATCCTGCGCGCTGGCGCTGATGATGAGCGACCCGTCCGCCCACCGGGAGACGTCGGCAGCCGGAACCGCAGCCTGCCAGGTGCCATCCGCCAGTACCGAGGCGGAATAACTCTTGCCGTTGATGGTCACGGTGACGGTGCTACCCGCCGCCAGGTCGGTGCTGGTGCCGGAGATAACCAGGTTCTGCGCGTGTTCAATAACGTTAATGACGTCGTCACCGGCGACGGTATCAATGCGCAGGCCGGGCAGCTGGGCGTCAATGGTGACATCCAGGGAAGACGATCCGGTATTGCCGTGCGCGTTCGTCACGCTGGCCGATACGGTCAGGTCGCCGTTGCCGAGCGCGGTTAACTGACTCTGGGTTAACGGCAGGCTCCAGGTGAGATCGTCCTGTACGGTGGCCGTGTATGTCTGCCCGCCGAGGATAATCGTGACGGTATCGCCCGATGCCGCGTTAGAAACCTTTCCGGTCAGGGTTTGCCCTGCGGCCACTTCCGCCGCGTTGACGATATTGTCGCCCGCGAGGGTGTTGATGGTGACCACCGGCAGCGAGCTGTCCACCAGCACATCGTGCGTGGCAGCGGCGCTGTTGCCCACATTATCGGTGACGCTCGCCGTCACGGTGTAATTGGCTTCACCCAGCGCGCTCACCGCAGAGGCGGGGACGGTAACGCTCCAGTTGCCGCTGGCGTCGGTGGTGGCGGTGTAGTTGATACCGTTCAGATTAACGGTGATGGTGGTTCCTTCCGGCTGGTTGCTGGTACCGGAAAGCAGCAGATCTGCGCCCTTCTCTGCCGCATTGATCACGTCATCCGCGGCCAGCGTGTTAATACCGATAACGGGCGTCACAGTATTGACCACCACATCCACTGAACTGCTGCCGGTGTTGCCGGATTGGTCGGTCACGGAGACGTTAATGGTCCAGGTGCCGTCCGTCAGCCCCTGAACGACGGACGCAGGCAGGCCGAGGCTCCAGTTGCCTGCCGCATCCACCACGGTGGTGTAGTCCACGTTATTGATGGTGATGGTGACCAAATCGCCCGCCGCCGCGCCGGTGACGGAGCCGCTCAGGATCTGCGCCTGAGCATGGGCCAGCTGGTTAACGGTGTTGGTGTCGGTGACGAAATCGTTGATGGTCACCTGCGGCACGGTGGCATCCACCAGCCCAACGCGGTCCGCGCTGCTGCTGTTGCCCGCCACGTCACTGACGGTGGCCGTCACGGTGACATTGCCATCGGTCAGCGCGCCTACGTCGGCGGCAGGCACGTTCAGCTGCCAGCGACCGTCCGCCTGTACCGTGGTCTGGTAAGATTTACCGTTCAGCGTCACGGTGACCGTCTGGCCCGCTTCAGCGGTTGTGCTGCCGCTGAGCACCAGATCCTGCTGCGCTTCTGCCGCATTAATGATGTTGTCATCGGTCAGGTTATCAAGCGTAATGGCTGGCGGCTGCGTATCGACGATCACCACGCGTGAGGCGTCCGCGCTGTTGCCGTTGACGTTAGTCACGCTGACGCTCACCTGCGCACGCCCGTCGATCAGCGTTTCCATCGCGCTCGCCGGAACGGTCAGGTGCCAGGAGCCGTCCTGCTGCACCTGTGCAGTAAAGGTTTGATCCGCGAATTTCACCACCACGGTCTGCCCGGCCTCCACGCCCTGCGTCTGACCAGAAAGCGTGACATCCGCGCCTTTTTCCGCCGCGTTGAGCATATCGTCAGTGGTTACGGTATCGATGGTGACGGCCACCGCATTCAGGTCAAGCTCGATCGGGTGTTCAGCCGCCACAGTGTTGCCCCAGGCATCTTCCGCGCTGACGCTGACGGTCATGCCTCCCGCCGTCCATGCCTGAAGGTCCGCCGCCGGCACGCCAATCTGCCAGTTGCCGCTGGCGTTAACCGTGGTGACGTATTCGACATTATTGATGGTAACGGTGATCTGTGTGCCTTCGGCCAGATGAGTGCTGGAGCCGGTTACGGCCAGATCCTGCTGCTGCTCGATGGCGTTAATCACGTCATCGCCAGAGATCGTGTTCACGCGCAGGCCCGGCAGTTCGGCGTTGATGTTGATATCACGTTCGCCGGTGCCGGTATTGCCGTGCGCATTGGTGACAGAGGCGCTGAAGGTTAAATCGCCGTCGCCAAACGCCTGGAGGTCGGCCGATGGGATTGTCACGCTCCATTTCAGGTCGCTGCCAACCGTCGCGGTATAGCTCTTGCCGCCCACGGTGACAGAGACGGTATCGCCCGCCGCCGCGCCGGTGACGCGTCCACTGAGGGTTTGGTCAACCGCCGCTTCGGCGTTATTGACCAGGTTATCCCCGGCAAAGGTGTTGACGATCACCTGCGGCAGCACGGTGTCTACCAGCAGATTCGCCTCGGCGGAGCCGCTGTTACCCACGCTGTCGGTGCCGCTGACGCTGACGGTGTAAAGGGTATTCGCCAGATCCAGCACGTCGGAAACCGGCACCTGAACGGACCAGCGACCGTTCTCAACGGTGGCCTGATAGTTAACGTTGTTCAGCGTCACGGTGACAGCGCTGCCGTTCGGCAGATTACTGGTCCCGCTCAGGCTCAGGGGCTGCATGGCCTCCTGCGCATTCAGGACGTTATCCTGGCTGATGGGGTCAAGGGTAAATTCCGGCGGGTTGCCGCTCAGCGTAATGCCGTGCGTCGCGCTGCCGGTGTTGCCCGCCGCATCGGTCACGGAGACCGAAATGCTGTGGCTACCTTCCCCCAGCGCGCCAATGACGGAGGCAGGCACACCGACGCTCCAGCTGCCGTCCGCCTGGACGGCACCGGTAAAGGTCTTGCCGCCAACGGTCACGGTGACAATGTCGCCCTCCGCCGCGCCGTTCGCCTGGCCGGAAATAATCTGCGCCTGCCCCTGCTCGCTGGTGTTCAGAATGTCGTCGCCCGCGACGGTGTTGATAGTGACCACTGGCGCTGCGGTATCGACCGTGAAATCGGCGGTGGTGGATGACCCGTTACCCGCTTTGTCGCTGACGTTTACCGTCAGGGTGTGCTCGCCGTTAGCCAGCGCCTGTACTTCACTGGCCGGAAGCGTAACGGACCAGCTGCCGTCGCTGCCCACGGTCGCCGTGTGATTTTTGCCGTTCAGCGTGACCGTCACAATCTGGCCCGCTTCCGCATCGGTTTTCCCGGTCAGCGTCAGCGGCTGATTATGTTCAGCCGCGTTGATGATGTTGTCCTGGGCGATCGTGTCGACAGAGATCACTGGCGAGGCGGTATCCACGCCAATCGTCTGGCTGCCGGACACGGTGTTGCCCGCCGCGTCTTTTCCGCTGACGTTGACCGTCCAGGTACCATCGCCCAGCGCCTGTGCGTCGACCGCAGGGACCTTCACGCTCCATGCGCCGTTTGCCCCCACTTCTGCGGTATAGGTTTTACCGTTGAGCGTGACGGTAAGCGCCGTTCCCTGGGCCAGGTTTTTGCTGGTGCCGGACAGTGTAAAGCCAGCGGCCTGCTCGCTGGCGTTGATCACGTTATCGCCCGCCGTGGTGGCGAGCGTCACGCTGGTATCCGCTGTAGAAACGGTTACGGTAATACTGCCCGCAGAGGTCGTTTTACTGCCGTCGATCTGTACGACGGACCAGGTATGTTCCCCGTCGGCCTGGGTCGGGAGTGTTACCGTCCAGGTGCCGTCCTTCGCGACCATGGTGCTGGCGATAGTGCTGCCGCTGCCGTCTTTAACCTGAATGGTCGCGCCCGGCTGCCCGGTACCGCTGAAGGTGGGGGTGTTGTCATCCGTGACCGCTTTTGCACTCAGCACGCCCTGCTTGTCACCCGCGTTGTCCGTCAGCAAAAATGTCGGCGTGGCGCTTTCGACTTCTTTTGTATTATCAATAACTTTGGTTTTGGTTTCACCATCGCCGCCGTGAGCCAGCAGTGCGCCGATCGCACCGCCCCCTAACGCCGCACCGGCAATCCAGCCCCACGGCGCATCGCTTAAGACGCTTCCCTGCTCCAGGAAAGGTTCAATGCTGCTAATGGGTGCAGCCTGGGCGGTTAATTCGGTGGCGGCAACGCCTGATGCTTCCCCGGCATCGGCAAATGAAATATGCGTCAACGCCTGGTTATCGTTAAATACCAGCTCGGAATGATTATGGGTTTCCGTGTCTTCGACAAAATAATTATTGCAGCGGATCACGCTGCCATCTTTCATATAAATGAGGAGGTCATTCCCCTGGCGGACATAACGCACCACGTCCTGAGCAGAACCCTGAATTTCAATCACGCTCGGCGATGAAATAGAGACCGAGAGATTCCCTTCACCGGTTAATTTCGTCTTCTCTGCCGTTTTGCGAATGATGACATCAACAACTTTTGCGGTACTCATATTCTTCTCCTTGCAGGTGCGCGTATTCCTGTGGATATGTCCACCAGAGGGATGTAGCTATCCTTGGGAAAAATCACCCATTATTGTCTGACTTATTTCGCGCAGAAAGGCGCGCCTTTTTTTAACTTAAATCAGGTAATTTCGCGGCAGCGTTTTTCTCTATTCCGATAAGCGGCATGAGATTATCCACCGCGGAGGCGTAATTAATCGCCGCACTCCAGCCATCGTATTCAGCCATTATTTTCGCTGAGGTGGCAGACCAGACATCCTGCTCCACGCTGAGCAGATCGTTAATGCTGCGCTTGCTCAGGGTATATTCATTTTTGTAGACATCGCGGGCGCGCAACGCATTTTCCAGCTGACGCTTCCCGGCTTCCATTCGTCCACGCGCCCCGGTCCAGTCGGCCTGTGCGACGGAGGCTTTTTGCAGGACATCAAAACGGGCCTGATCGACCTGGGACGATGCCATTGCCCTTGCGCCCTCGGCCTGACGGACGCGCGCCGAGACCGCGCCGCCCTGATAAAGCGGTGCGTCAATATTGAGCTGGATCTGATCATCCCAGTACGCGCGATTATCAGACTCATAGCGGGTGCGGCCCCCTTTCAGGCTTAAGGTCGGCCAGTGCTGAGACCTGGCGGTTTCTACGCCGTACTGGGCTGAACGCTCCATGTTCTGCGCGGCCATCACCGTTGGGATCAGTGAATAATCAATCCGATTGAGAGAATCCGGCTCCACGGCCAGACCTCCCGGAACCGGTGAATAGCGTTCAGCCTGTATGCCAGTTAATACCGCCAGCCGCGCGCGGGCGCTGTTCAGAGACGCATTATACTGCTCTACCGTCGCCTGCATCCCGGCGATACGGGTGCGGGTCTGAAGCTCATCAGAGGTGGAGCTTACGCCAGCATCGGCGCGGAGTTTTGCCAGCTGCTCAACGTTTTTAAGCGCCTTCACGTTCTCTTTTGCCGCCTGCAACAGATCACTGTAGCGTTTTACTTCCACATAGCTGAGGGCCGTTTTTTCCGCGACGGCAGACATCGTGCTCATCAGCTGGTAGCGATAGCTGTCACGCTGAGCTGAAGACTGGCTGATGCTGTTATTGGTCTTGCCAAAATCGTACACCAGCTGCGTCAGGCTCAGGCCCCAGGCTGCGGAATTTCGCAACGAGCCGCTTGAATCGGTGGTCTGGCTGTGACCCGTACTCCCGTTCAGGGCTATTTGTGGCATCCAGCCACTGCGCGCTTCGTCTATTTGTGCCTGGCCGATCCCCAGTTGCGCTGCCTGCTGGCTCACTGAGGGGTCGCGATCGAGAGCGAAAAGAATACTTTCTTTCATCGTCATTGCCGCAACGGGAGATATCCCCGCCTGGCCGTTATTTGCATTAGCCGCAGTCACCACCAGCGAAATTAAGGTCAGGGAGACAGATAATCTGAGCAACCTGTTATTGCATTTCATCTTCATAATATCCCCCGACTCCAGGTGATAGCCAAATAAATACCCAGGAAGAGGTACAAATAATCCTTCAGAAATCCCTCACCTCTTCTCGATTAATTTGGGTAATAGTTCCCCAAGCCCATTTCAATTGAGATGAGAGCCGTTCAATCTCCTTTTTTCTTTTAAGAATTTACTTAAATATTTATTGATTCGCAGCATAACAAAATGTGATATGAGCAACCACACCCGCAATGTTAATGCGGTGTTACAAATAAGAAAAAAGATGGGGTTTCTGGACAAAACGTTATAAAAGGCCTTTCAGATGAAACAAATAAACCCCCTGTAATATAAAGAAAATTCTAAAATGCCCTGGTGTACATTTTTGCGTTAATTTCACCCCGAATCAGACACAAAGATTTTCAAAGAAATGTCAACTTAAGTAATACACCGAATAAAATTGAATTATTTTACTTTAAAAATAGAAACCAATAGATATATGCACTAATTTATAATTACAAATTAGCTAAACATTCTGGTTAGAGCCAATAATCCGGCAGCTTAAGCCAAATTTTCAAGTAAAACATAGCGATAACAACATACCTAAAAGATACATACATGTTTTTGATGACTGATTAATGCGATATCAATAATCACATCATTAAACTGTTTTTGGATAACATCCCGCACCTGTCGCGATTCCCTTTCCTGCAAAATGCTGTAAACTGCGATTTATTGCGACATTTTGCAGGATACTGCCCCATGCATAAAACCGCCAGACAGAAATATGTGCTTGATATCATTACTGAGCAAGGCCAGGCCAGCATTACCGAGCTGGCAGAGCGATTGCAGGTTTCGGCGGACACCATCCGTCGCGATCTGACCGACCTGGAAAAACAGGGACTGGCACAAAAAAACCATGGCGGCGCCATCGCGCTGAATCTCTCGACGATGACCCGTGTAAGCAGGAATAGCTTGCTCCCTGAAATTAAGCAGCGGCTGGGTAAACAGGTTGCGCAATGCGTGCCTGCGGGCTCGACGCTTTTTCTGGACGCCGGAAGCACACTGCTGGCCGTTGCCTCTTTCCTTCAGGGGCCGCTGACCATCATCACCCCTTCTCTTGATATCGCCCAGCAGGTTAGCGATCGGGAAGATATTGACCTGATCCTGCTCGGTGGAAAGTGGGATCAGAAACAACGCCTGTTTGCCGGAAGCGCCACCCTTTCCCTGCTCTCTCGCTACCGGGCGGATATTGCCATCCTTGGCGCATGCGCCATCCATGCCGAACTCGGATTGAGCGCCAGTCAGGAGGCGGATGCCGAAGTGAAGCGTGCCATGCTGGCCGCAAGCCAGGCGCACTGGGTAGTCGCCGACCATCTAAAACTCAACCAGTGCGAACCGTATCTGGTGTCAGGGTTATCCGAGATTCATCAACTGTTTTTAGATCGTCCCTGGGCAGAGCTCGGGGACCATAGCGCCTTGCAGGTTACCGTTGGCGCGCATTAACGTGGAGAAGGTCATGAATAAAGTGAAGACAATGAATATTGCGCTGATCGGGTATGGTTTTGTAGGTAAGACGTTCCATGCCCCGCTGATCCAGTCCGTCGAAGGCCTGAAGCTGGCGGTGGTCTCATCCCGGGATGAAGAGAAAGTGAAACGCGACCTGCCGGACGTCCTCGTTGTCGCCACGCCGGAAGAGGCCATTCAGCACCCGGATATCGACCTGGTGGTTATCGCCTCCCCTAACGCGACCCATGCGCCGCTGGCCACCCTGGCGCTCAATGCCGGCAAGCATGTGGTAGTGGATAAGCCGTTTACGCTGGATATGCAGGAAGCGCGAGATCTGATTGCGCTTGCGCAAGAAAAACAGCGCCTGCTCTCGGTCTTCCATAACCGCCGCTGGGATAGCGATTTTCTCGGCATTAAGCAGGTGATTGAGCAAGGCCGTATCGGTAAGGTGAAACATTTTGAGTCGCATATCGATCGTTTCCGTCCGGAGGTTCGCGTGCGCTGGAGAGAGCAAAACGTGCCCGGCAGCGGCCTGTGGTTCGACTTAGGCCCGCATATGATTGACCAGACGCTACAGCTTTTTGGTCTGCCGCAGTCGGTACAGGGCAACATCGCCACCCTGCGTGACGGCGCGGAGATTAACGACTGGGCGCACGTGGTGCTGAATTATCCGGAACACAAAGTGGTCCTCCATTGCAGCATGCTGGTGGCGGGTGGCGTTGCCCGCTTTACCGTCCACGGCGATAAGGCCAGCGTGGTGAAAGCGCACATCGATCAGCAGGAAGCCCAGCTGCTGGCAGGCGTCGTTCCGGGTAGCGAAAGCTGGGGTGAAGACAGCGACGCTATGGTGCTGTTTAATGCCCAGGGTGAAGCCAGCGCTATCCCTGCGCCAAAAGGCGACCAGCGGCAGTACTATATAAACGTGCGCGATGCCCTGAACGGCAAGATTGACAACCCGGTCCATCCGGTGGAAGCCCTGGCGGTGATGGCGGTGCTGGAAGCGGCGGTAAAATCTTCGGAAACGGGTTCAACTCAGGAACTGGACTTAACGGCGCAGGAGCGCGCGCAACTGCAATAAGCCGCAAAAAAATGCCCTGCGGGTTCGCAGGGCATTATCGGTTACTGACGCTTTTTCGGCATCATGCGCAGCAGCGTGTTGTCCTTCCAGAAGTAGTGATGCATCAGCGCGGCAAAGGCGTGCAAACCAATCACGAAGTACCCCAGATTCGCCAGCGTTACGTGCCACTCCTTTAGAGTATCCACCAGGTCAAAATTCCCCTCCGCCGCATGCGGCATCGTCAGGCCAAACGCAAACCAGTCATTTCCCCGGTTATACATCATCACCATACCGATCAGCGGCAGCGCAATGAACAGCAGGTAGATTACCAGATGCCCGAGATGGGACAGCCCGGTGATCATCGCTTTTGGTTTCGGTTGAATAGGCGGAGCCGGGAATTTGAGGCGGATAAGCAGGCGCGCCACCATCAGCACCAGGATGCTGATCCCGCAGGAAACGTGGATCATATTAATAAGCGGACGATCGGTTCTTGGGAACCACCCTCTGAACTCCATGGCGCAATAGGCCATAATGACTAACAGAAAAACCAGCCAGTGAATGCTGATTTGCAGACCCGTATATTTTGTGCGCATGTTGTTTCCCGATAAAGAATCATTATCGCGCCAACATAACCACCTTTCCTGAAAATGTGAACCCCCTCGCATGGAGGGGGCTCCTGATTACGACTGCAAATAGACCACCTGCGTCTGCAAATACTCATTCAGACCGTGTTTGCCATCCGCCCCGCCGATACCGGATTTACGCCAGCCTGCATGGAAGCCCTGCATCGCTTCAAAGTTTTCACGGTTAATGTAGGTCTCGCCGAACTTAAGCCCCTTAATGGCTTTCATCGCGACGTTCAGGTCCTGCGTATAAACAGACGAGGTTAAACCGTAGTCGCTGTCGTTGGCCATGTTCAGCGCCTCTTCCAGAGTGTCGAATGCCACCACTGGCAGCACCGGGCCAAAGGTCTCTTCGTGCATGATGGCCATATCCTGACGTACGTCCAGCAGCAGCGTTGGGGGATAAAAATACCCTTTGCCTTCTGCCGCTTTACCGCCAAGGACCACTTTAGCCCCCTCCTGCACCGCGCGCGCCACCTTCTGCTCCACGCGCTCCAGCGCGGCGGCGTTGATCAGCGGCCCCATGGCAATATCCGTTCGCTCAGCCGGATTGCCAAACTGGACGGCTTTCATTGCCTCGCCCAGACGATTAACAAAGCGGTCGTAGATCCCCTTCTGGACATAGACACGTTCCGCACAGTTACACACCTGTCCGGTATTGATGACGCGTGAATCCACAATGGCCTTCACGGCCAGCTCGAGGTCGGCATCGTCCATCACGATGGCCGGGGCTTTACCGCCCAGCTCCAGCCCCACTTTGGTGATGTTTTTCGCCGCCGCAGCCATGATCTTTTCACCTGCACCGACGCTGCCGGTCATGCTGACCATCGCCACTTTCGGGTTCCCGGCCAGCTCCTGTCCGACGGTTTCACCCCGGCCCAGCACAAGGTTAAAGACGCCTTTCGGCAGGCCAATCTCATCGACGATTTTGGCAAACGCAATGGCGTTGTTTGGGGTAAATTCGCTCGGCTTGATAACGATGGTGTTACCGGCGAGCAGCGCGGGAGCGAGCTTACGGGCAATCAGGAAGAAGGGGAAGTTCCACGGCAGAATGCCGGTGGTGACGCCCAGGGCACGCTTAAACACCAGAATATTTTCGCCCGGACGGTCGCTCTGAATGATTTCCCCTTCATAACGGCGCGCCCACTCGGCCATATAGTCGATATAGTCAGCGGTAAAGTTCACTTCCACTTCCGCCAGCTGCTGGATCTTGCCGCCTTCGGCCACAATCAGCGCACTGATTTCACTGACGCGCTCGCGGATCCCGGCGGAAATTTTGCGTAGCCAGCTGGCGCGTTCAATAGCAGGCAGCGCCTCCCAGCCAGCCTGCGCGCGATCTGCCGCGTCAATGGCCTTGCGGGCGTCCTCGGCGCTGCCATCGGGAATACGGGAAATGACCTCTTCCGTGGCCGGATTGATCACGTCAATCCATGCATCACCCTGCCAGGCAACAAACTGTCCATCAATATACATAGGATGTTGTACGGGTACTGTCATAACCTGCTCCTGTAATCACACTGTTTTTAACAAGTAAACTTAATGTTAAAAACTATAATTACCGGGGCAATTGCCTACTCTATGAGTCTGTTTTTGTGAGATATCTCATAAAAGAAACGGGTCAGCCCGTTTCCAAAATCACAAATCGGCAACACAGGATGCCCGTTTGCGTAAAAGATGGCGCAAACGGGCAGAGCATCACAGCAGGGAACGGCTCACCAGCGCGTCGGTGAGAATGACGTCGTTTCGCAAGATCTGCCACGCGGCGTCCACGTCGGCAGGGATATCGACATGGGCAATGAAATCACGTCCCGCCGGACCGTAGCCGTTGATGTCGTCCCTGAGTCGCGGAAATTCACCCAGCACCAGCGACAAGTAGCGCTCTACCGGCCATAACCCCTCGACCGGGCCGCTAAACACCAGACCGTCGTCGCTGTTTTGCAGCACGGGCGTCAGGCCGGGATGACTCACCCATGCGGGCGATGCGGCCTCGTCGCGGCATACGCGGGCGAACGTAGCCATTGTGCGACGCTGCATCGTCGGGTCCTGCACCACCAGCACCCGGGCGGCGTTCAGTCTGGCTTGTTTCATCAACGCCCGGCTGAAGCGGGCGTTTTCGCCACAGTTGGTCGACTGATCCTCAACGTGAAGATGCTCGGCCGGAATGTTCCAGAATTCACGGGCGATGTCGGCCAGAATAGCCGCCTCAGCACGCCCGGTGGTGGGTATCCTGTTATAGCGGGGGTGTTTCGCAATCGCGGCGTAGAGGAAGGTCGTCGAGTGACCGATCCCGCCGCTGATGATCAGAGGAACACCCTGTTCAGCCGCGATTTTACAGGCAGCATCAATCGCGGGGATCACCGCATTACCCGCCAGAATCACCAGATCAACGGGCTGGTTGTCCTGATAGTCGTCCTGAGCAAGCCACGCCCCAACGGTATTCACGGCGTCGAGGGTTGTGCCAGGCAGACAGGGAAAAAGTGCCATTGTCATCGTTACCTCCTTACAGCATACAGAGCCTTCGATTATCCCCCTTTCTTCGCGTCATGCTATGGCATGAATGCTGAAAAAACGGGCCGGGATGTGCTCAAAAAGCACTCACATTTGATTAACATGAGAAAATCGTATTCACTTGAATTATGATTTGCGTCAGCCTTAGAATCATTAGCCCGCTCACAATTCAACTTTTTGAAAGGTAAACCCCGTTATGCGCCTGCCCCAACGCGACCCTTATGCTCCTCGCGAGTGGCAGCCACACGAGAAACCCGCCCTGCTGGGTTCCCCTTCCACCCCGGAGCATCCGACGTCGAAACGAATCGCCTATGGCGTGGTCGGCCTGCTGGTGTGTCTGACCGGGGCGCTGGGTAACGCGGTCGTCACCGCCAATCTACAAAATCTGCAAGGCACCTTTGGCGCCTGGTCGACTGAAATCGCCTGGTTGCCTGCCGTCTATGTCATGACCAACGTCTCCATCAACCTGCTGCTGGTAAAGTTTCGCCAGCAGTACGGTTTGCGCGCCTTTACGGAAGGCTTCCTGGTGCTGTATGTGCTGGTCACCTTTTTCCACCTGTTTGTGAACGATCTCAGCTCGGCGCTGATGGTACGGGCGGCACACGGGATGGTCGCCGCCGCGCTCAGCTCGCTCGGCATTTATTACCAGATCCAGGCCTGGCCCGCGAAGCACCGGCTGAAGGCGCTGACCATCGGCATAACCGGGTCGTCGCTGGCGATCCCGCTGGCGCGGCTGTTCTCCACCGAGCTGTTACAGCTTGATGAGTGGCGCGGGCTGTACTTCTTCGAGCTGGGTCTGGCCCTGATCTCCCTGGCCTGCGTGATGGCGCTCAAGCTGCCGCCGGGCGATCGACGCAAGGTCTTCGAGAAGAAAGATTTCATCACCTTCTTTTTGCTTGCGCCCGGCATGGCGCTGCTGTGCGCGGTTCTGTCGTTAGGGCGTCTGGACTGGTGGTTTGAAGCGCCGTGGATCGGCTGGGCGCTGGCTCTCTCGCTGGTGCTGATTGTCTCCGCGATCGTGTTTGAACATAACCGCAACAACCCGCTGCTTAATACCCGTTGGCTCTCCAGCGGCAGCATCGTACGCTTGGGGCTGATCATGCTGCTGATCCGCATCGTACTGGCGGAGCAGAACACGGGCGTCATCGGCTGGCTGCAATATGTAGGCTTACAGAATGAACAGATGACCCATCTGGCGTGGGCTATTTTCGCCGGGATCGTCTGCGGTATCGTCACCAGCAGTCTGACGATTAAGCCCACTAAACTGGCCTGGCCGATTATCACCTCGCTGGCGCTGATGATCGTTGCCTCGCTGCTGGACAGCCAGTCCAACAACCTGACCCGGCCGGATCAGCTTATATTCAGCCAGTTCCTGCTGGGCTTCGGCAGCGCGTTCTTCCTTGCGCCTGCGATGCTGGCCGCCATTGGCGGGGTGATCGCCGATCCGCGCAATCTGGTCAGCTTTTCCGTGATGTTTGGCATGAGTCAGAACCTTGGGGGCCTGCTGGGTTCCGCGATCCTCGGCACCTTCCAGACCTGGCGCGAGAAGTACCATTCCAGCCTGCTGGCTGACCAGCTCACCACCCTTAACCCGCTGGTGAACGAACGCATACAGCTTTACACCCAGATGTACAAAAGCCTGGTTGGCGACAGTTCCCTGCTGGGAACCCAGGCCATAACTCAGCTTCAGTCGGTGACGACGCTTGAGGCGAATATTCTGGCTTACAACGATACTTATCTCCTGACGGCGAGCATTGCCACTGCCACGCTGGTCTGGATTTTATGGCGCTTGCTGCGTCTGCGCATCACCGCCCGTATGGCCCTTAAGAACGCCACTGGCAACAAGTAATGACTATTTTTCAGGAGAAGTTATGAGTCAGCAGGATGCCGCCAAAGAGCAGGCCAACACCCGCAAAAATGTGCGTGTCGTTTCCATTTTCACCGCCGCGGCTATCGGCATTGTCGGGGTACTGGTGATCCTTTATGCCTGGCAGCTGCCCCCGTTCACGCGTCATGCCCAGTTTACCGATAACGCCTACGTGCGCGGCCAGACCACGTTCATCAGTCCGCAGGTAAACGGCTACATTACCGAGGTCCATGTTCAGGATTTCGCGCAGGTTAAAAAAGGCGAGCTGCTGTTGCAGATAGATGACCGCATCTATCGCCAGCGCGTCCATCAGGCCGAGGCGCAGCTGGCAATGAAAATTGCAGCCCTGAATAACAACCTGCAACAGCGCAAAAGCGCGGAAGCGGTGATTGCCAAAAACGAGGCGGCGCTGAAAAACGCCCGTGCCCAAAGTCTGAAAACCCAGGCGGATTTGAAACGCGTGAAAGAGCTGACCGCGGACGGTTCCCTCTCCATTCGCGAGCGCGATTCGGCGCTGGCCAGTGCCGCCCAGGGGAGCGCCGATATCGACCAGGCGAAAGCAACGCTTGAGATGTCGCGTCAGGATCTACAAACGGTCATCGTCAATCGCGGTTCGCTGGTAGCGGACGTTGAGAATGCGAAAGCCGCGCTGGAGCTGGCGCAGATCGATCTGCAAAACACCCGGATTGTCGCGCCGCGTGACGGTCAGCTCGGGCAGATTGCGGTGCGTCTGGGGGCGTACGTCACCGCCGGGACGCACCTTACCACGCTGGTCCCGCCGCAGCATTGGGTGATCGCCAATATCAAAGAGACGCAGCTGGCGAATTTACGCGTCGGCCAGCCGGTGAAATTCACCGTCGATGCCTTAAACGATAAAGCCTATCAGGGCCGCGTGGAGAGCATATCCCCGGCCACAGGGGTCGAGTTCAGCGCTATCACCCCGGACAACGCCACGGGCAACTTTGTTAAAATCGCCCAGCGCATCCCGGTACGCATTGAGGTACTCGGTGAGCCGGAGGCGTACCGGCTGCTGCGTCCTGGCATGTCGGTGCAGGTGACCATCGACACGCGGGAGGCGAAACAATGACGCTTCGCCCGATAGCCGGCCTGCTGATAATGACTATCCTGGCGGGATGCCAGTCGGTAGACGTTGAGCCCGCCAAATCGTCCCTGCACATACCGGCCCAGTGGCGCGCGACGTCGGGGCCAGCCAGCCCGACAGAGCAGCTCTGGTGGCGAAATTTTCACGACAGCAATCTGAATCGCTATGTGGATCAGGCGCTGAAGAATAACAGCGACGTGCTGATTGCCCGCGAGCGGATTAACGAGTACCAGGCCCGGGTGTACGCCGCTGACGGCAGCCTGTTCCCGTCGCTTGACGCGGGCGTGACCGGGACGCGCGCGCGCTCGCAGTCCGCCGCCACGGGGCTTCCGGTATACGGTACGTTGTACAAAGGCAGCCTGACCGCCAGCTACGACGTGGATATCTGGGGCGTAAACCGCAGCACCTCCCGTGCCGCTGAAGCGTCGCTGGAGGCACAAAAGGCGGCGGCTGCGGCGGCTGATCTTACCGTCGCATCCTCGGTGGCCTCCGGGTACGTCACCCTGCTGTCGCTGGACGAACAGCTTCGCGTTACCCGGTCCACGCTGAAGTCGCGTGAAGAGGCGTTCAACCTCGCCAAGCGACAGTTTGAGACGGGATACAGCTCTCGCCTTGAGCTGATGCAATCGGATTCTGAGCTGCGCGCCACCCGCGCCCAGGTTCCACTGCTTCAGCACCAGATTGCGCAGCAGGAAAATGCGCTTAGCCTGCTGCTGGGCAGCAACCCGGGTGACGTTGCGCGCGGTGAAAGCTTTGATGCCCTGACGCCGCTGAAACTGCCCTCCCAGCTGCCGTCGACGCTACTGAACCGGCGCCCGGATATCGTCCAGGCTGAACGTCAGCTGATTGCGGCGGACGCGACGCTGGCGGCATCGCGCGCCAGCCTGCTGCCGTCGATCAACCTCACGGCCACGGGATCGGTGCAGGATCGCACGCTGTCGGGATTGCTGGATAACCCGCTACAGCTCTGGAGCGTGGGCGGCAGTATTCTTGCGCCGCTGCTGAACCGTCAGGCGCTGAATGCGCAGGTAGATATCTCTCAGTCCCAGCGGAATCAGGCGCTGTATAGCTACGAAAAAACCGTGCGTAACGCGTTTGCTGAGGTGAATGACAGCCTTGATGCCATCACCCGCTATCAGGAACAGCTTACCGAGCTGCTGGCACAGCAGACGGTCGCGCAGGAGACGCTGAGGATTGCGCAAAACCGCTACCGCAACGGATACTCTTCTTATCTGGATGAGCTCGATGCGCAGCGCACGCTGTTCTCGGTGCAGACCAGCGTGGTACAGGTGAAAAACAACCTGCTGCTGGCGCAAATTGATTTGTATAAAGCGCTGGGCGGCGGCTGGAGCAGTGCCTGAAGACATGCCCGGTGGCGCTGCGCTTACCGGGCCTACATTTCGCACCCGACGATACCCTCCAGGGAGTCAATCTATGCAACAACAGTGGTGTTCAGTAGATACTCACATGATTTCTTCGCTTATTCCTGAGGATGAGGTTCTCCAGAGCGTGCTTGAAAACAACAAACGCGCCGGTTTGCCCGAGCACGATGTTGCCGCTAATCAGGGGCAACTGCTGGCGTTGTTTGTCCGCATGACACAGGCGCGTCGAATACTGGAAATCGGTACGCTGGGTGCGTATAGCTCAATCTGGATGGCGCACGCCCTGCCGCTGGATGGAAAGCTGATTACGCTTGAAGCGGACCCGAAACATGCCGCTGTTGCACGCCAGAACATTCACCTTGCGGGACTCAGCGATCGTATCGAATTGATTGAAGGCCCGGCGCTAAAGTCGCTCGAGAATTTCGGTGACGTCCCTCCCTTCGACCTGATCTTTATTGATGCCGATAAGCCTAACAACCCCGGTTACCTGGAGTGGTCGCTGCACTACTCCCGCCCCGGCACGGTCATTATCGGCGACAACGTGGTACGTGACGGCGAGGTGATTAACGGGCAAAGCGACGATGCACGCGTGCAGGGAGTACGGAAGTATATCGAGATGACTGGAGATAACCCGCGCTTAACCGCCACTGCGCTGCAAACGGTGGGCATTAAGGGATGGGATGGGTTTACGCTGGCGATGGTGAACGGGTGAACAAAAGCCGGGTGGCGGCTACGCCTTACCCGGCCTACATGTTTTACCGTAGACCCGGTAAGCGCAGCGCCACCGGGCAACGGTTTTAGCCGGAAATCTGCTCCATCGCCTGCAAGATACGCTTATCCGAAATGGGATACGGCGTTCCCAGCTGCTGAGCGAAGAAGCTGACGCGCAGCTCCTCGATCATCCAGCGGATCTCCCGCACGTCGTCATCATCGCGACGCGCCGGCGGCAGTTTGTTGAGCCACTGCTGCCACGCCTGCTGCACGTTTTCGACTTTCAGCATCTGCGCACGATCGCGATGCGGATCGACCGCCATTTTCTCCAGACGCTTCTCTATCGCCTGCAAATAACGCAGCGTATCGCCCAGACGCTTAAAGCCATTGCCGGTGACAAAGCCGCGATACACCAGCCCCGCCATCTGCGCCTTGACGTCCGACAGCCCCAGGGCCATGGTCATATTCACCCGCCCCTTCAGGCGCTTGTTGATATTGAACACGGCGGTAAGGATCTGCTCGACCTGTTTGGCAATCTCGACCACGGTGTCGTTCAGCTCCGCGCGCACCTTTTCATGAAGCTGAGCAAAGCCCTCTTCCGTCCAGACCGGACCGCCCGCCTCGTGGATCAGCTTATCCACACCGCAGGAGATGCAGTCGTCGATCAGGTCCAGCACCTTACCGTACGGGTTAAAGTAGAGCCCCAGCTTGGCTTTGTTCGGCAGCTTCTCGTGCAGATACTTAATCGGCGACGGGATATTGAGCAGAAGCAGTCGACGTAGCCCACGCCACATCATCTGCTGTTGCTCCTGCGGATTGTCAAAGAGCTTAATCGCCACGCTGTCGCGCTCATCCACCAGCGCGGGCCAGGCTTTCACCTTGTAGTTCCCGCGCTTCTGCTCGTAGCTTTCCGGAAGCTGACCAAAGCTCCAGATGTGCAGCCCGCTCTGCTCAATGCCGTCATCGGCCACCGCAGAGAGCGTCTCCTGGACTTTACCTTTCAGCGCCTCTTTCAGCTCCGTCAGAGAACGGCCTTCGAGCAGCTTTTTGTTTTTATCGTCCACCACGCGGAATGTGATTTTCAGGTGATCGGGCACCTGATCCCAGTTCCAGTCGTCGCGGTCGATGGTGGTTCCGGTCATGCGGCGGAACTCACGCTCCAGGGCGTCCAGCAGCGGCAGCTCCAGCGGCGTGACGCGGCCTAAAAACGCTTCGGCGTAGTTCGGCGCCGGCACAAAGTTACGCCGCACCGGTTTAGGCAGGGATTTGATTAACGCAATGACCAGCTCGCGGCGCAGGCCGGGGATCTGCCACTCAAACCCGCTCTCTTCCACCTGGTTTAACAGCGGCAGCGGAATGTGCACCGTCACACCATCGGCATCCGCGCCCGGCTCAAACTGATAGGTCAGACGCAGCTTGAGGTTGCCCTGATGCCAGAAGTTCGGATAATCGAGCTTGCTGACCGACTCCGCGCCCTCTTTGATCAGCATGCTCTTTTCGAAGTTGAGCAGGTCCGGGGCCTCTTTGCTGGCTTTCTTCCACCAGCTGTCGAAATGGCGCGCCGAGATCACATCGTGACTGATGCGCTGATCGTAAAACTCAAACAGCGTCTCGTCGTCCACCAGAATGTCGCGACGGCGGGACTTGTGCTCAAGCTCTTCCACCTCGGCGCGCAGCTTCAGGTTTTCGCGGAAGAAGGCATGACGCGTCTGCCAGTCGCCTTCCACCAGCGCGTGGCGGATAAACAGCTCGCGACTCAACGCCGGATCGATCTGGCTGTAGTTAACCTTACGCGCGGCCACCACCGGCAGGCCGTAGACGGTGACTTTTTCCGTCGCCATCACCGCGCCCTGCCCACGCTCCCAGTGCGGCTCGCTGTATGAGCGTTTCAGCAGGTGCTGCGCCACTGGTTCAACCCACTCCGGATCGATACGCGCGGCGATACGCCCCCACAGACGGCTGGTTTCCACCAGCTCGGCGACCATGGTCCACTTCGGCGGCTTCTTAAACAAACCGGAGCCCGGGAAGATGGAGAAACGCGCGTTGCGTGCGCCGGTATATTCCTGCTTATCCGCATCCTTCATCCCGATATGAGACAGCAGGCCGGTCAACAGGGCGATATGGATTTCGCGGTACTCCGCCGGTTCACTGTTCACCGGTATACCCAGCTCTTTCACCACCTGGCGCAGCTGGGTGTAGATATCCTGCCACTCGCGTACGCGCAGATAGTTGAGGAAATCCACCCGGCACTGACGGCGGAACTGGTTCGAGGAGAGCGCTTTTTGCTGCTCGCCAAGGTAGTTCCACAGGTTCACAAAGGCGAGGAAATCGGACTCTTTATCGTGGAAGCGACGGTGTTTTTCATCCGACGCCTGCTGCTTATCCATCGGACGCTCGCGCGGATCCTGAATGGAGAGCGCCGAGGTAATGATCATCGCCTCGCGCACGCAGCCGTGTTTTTGCGCCTCCAGCACCATGCGCGCCAGACGCGGGTCGACCGGCAACTGGCTAAGCTGGCGGCCCAATGGCGTTAGCTTGTAGGCCGTCGCCTGTTCGTCGGTGGTGATGGCCCCCAGCTCTTCCAGCAGCCGCACCCCGTCCTGAATATTCCGCTTATCCGGCGCTTCCACAAACGGGAAGGCGGCGATATCGCCCAGCCCCAGCGCGGTCATTTGCAGGATAACGGATGCCAGGTTGGTCCGTAGGATCTCCGGATCGGTAAACTCCGGGCGCGACAGGAAATCGTCTTCCGAATAGAGACGAATACAGATCCCTTCCGACACGCGGCCGCAGCGGCCCTTACGCTGATTAGCCGACGCCTGCGAAACCGGCTCAATCGGCAGGCGCTGAACTTTGGTGCGGTAGCTGTAGCGGCTGATGCGCGCCGTACCCGGGTCGATCACGTATTTAATGCCCGGTACGGTCAGCGAAGTTTCGGCCACGTTGGTCGCCAGCACGATGCGGCGCCCGCTGTGCGGCTGGAACACGCGGTTCTGCTCGCTGTTCGACAGGCGCGCGTACAGCGGCAGGATCTCGGTATGGCGCAGATCGCGCTTGCTGAGCGCATCGGCGGTATCGCGGATCTCGCGCTCGCCGCTCATGAAGATCAGAATGTCGCCAGAACTCTCGTTGCCCAGCTCGTCGACGGCATCAAAGATGGCCTGAAGCTGGTCGCGCTCGGTATCGTCCGCCTCTTCCACAATCGGGCGATAGCGCACTTCCACCGGATATGTGCGTCCTGACACCTCGATAATCGGCGCATTGTTGAAATGTTTTGAGAAGCGCTCCGGGTCGATGGTCGCGGAGGTGATGATGATTTTCAGATCCGGACGCCGGGGCAGCAGCTCTTTGAGGTAGCCGAGCAGGAAGTCGATGTTCAGGCTGCGCTCGTGCGCTTCATCGATGATGATGGTGTCGTACTGCATCAGCAGACGATCCTGCTGGATTTCCGCCAGCAGGATACCGTCGGTCATCAGCTTAACCATGGTGTTATCGCTGACGTGGTCGCTGAATCGCACCTTGTAGCCGATGCAGCCACCCGGCTCCGTTTGCAGCTCTTCCGCAATACGGTTCGCCACGGTGCGCGCCGCCAGACGACGCGGCTGGGTGTGACCGATCAACCCTTTCACCCCGCGGCCCAGCTCCATGCAGATTTTCGGCAGCTGAGTGGTTTTACCTGAACCGGTTTCCCCCGCGACGATCACCACCTGGTGGTCGCGTACGGCCTCAAGAATGTCCTGTTTCTTCTGGCTGACGGGCAGATTTTCCGGATAGGTAATCTCCGGACGTGCGGCTTCACGCAGCACAACTTTCCCTGCCGCCTGTTCAATCTCGTTGGCCATCTCCTGGTAAATGGCCTGTTGTGCATCAGGATTTTTAACCTTCTTAACGCCGTGCAGACGGCGCGCAAACCGCTGTTTATCGCGCAGCATCAGCGAATCAAGCTTTTGCATCAGCATCGGGAAGGTCAATTTTTGGTGTTCTGTCATAGCGTTAACGGGCAGTGCACTGCCGGATAAAATCTCTTTTTAATGATTGGTATAGAGTACCACATCAGCGCTTTTCGCGCCTTATTCAAAAAATTCGAACATAGGCTTCGATATATTGCGCTATCCCTGTGGCAGGATTGTGAATAAAGTGTCAACAAGCAACGGGGCAACCCCCTCAATCAAATACAAAACAGGAATTTCCCATGAGCAAAGTATTAGTGTTGAAATCCAGTATTCTGGCAGGGTATTCACAGTCTGGTCAGCTGTCTGACTATTTCGTTGAACAGTGGCGTGAACAGCACAGCGCGGATGAAATCACCGTGCGTGACCTGGCGGCAAACCCAATTCCTGTGCTGGACGGCGAGCTGGTTGGCGCGCTGCGTCCGAGCGATGCGCCTCTTACCCCGCGTCAGCAGGAAGCCCTGGCGCTCTCCGACGAGCTGATTGCTGAGTTGCAGGCGCACGACGTTATCGTGATCAACGCCCCAATGTACAACTTCAACATTCCTACCCAGCTGAAGAACTACTTCGACCTGGTGGCGCGTGCTGGCGTAACCTTCCGTTACACCGAGAACGGCCCGGAAGGTCTGGTGAAAGGCAAGCGTGCGGTTGTACTGACCAGCCGCGGCGGTATTCACAAAGATACCCCTACCGACCTGGTCGCACCGTACCTGACGCTGTTCCTGGGCTTCATCGGCATTACCGACGTGAACTTCGTGTTCGCTGAAGGTATCGCTTACGGCCCGGAAGTGGCCACCAAAGCGCAGACCGACGCGAAAGCCGCTATCGACAGCCTGGTCGCTGCCTAAGTTTTCCCCCTCTCACCGCCCGGTGGGAGGGTTTTTCTTTTCCTCCGTATTTCGTTATCATCCGCACCCACTCTCCAGCCCGGCGGCCTGATGTCTGTCATTATCGATACGTTTATTGCACCACCCTGTCACGACGACATTGAGATCCTCTGGCAGGACGAGCATCTGCTGCTGATCAATAAACCTTCCGGTCTGCTCAGCCTGTCGGGGAAAAATCCGCAAAACCTCGATTCCGTCCACCACCGTCTTGTTCAAACCTTTCCCGGCTGCACGCTGGTGCATCGTCTTGATTTTGGCACTTCGGGTCTGATGGTCATTGCGCGTAACAAAGCGATCAACGCCGCGCTTTGCCACCAGTTCAGTCAGCGCGCCGTGAACAAGGTTTACACCGCCCTGTTGTGCGGACATGTGGAACAGGACGAAGGGACCGTGGATGCGCCGATTGCCAAAGATCCGGCGCTGTTTCCGCTGATGACGATCTGTGCCCGCACCGGTAAGCCCGCTCGCTCCCGCTATCGGGTGGTGGAACGTATTTACCAGGATACGACAATGCCGCTGACGCGGGTTGAGCTTACCCCGGAGACCGGGCGCACCCACCAGCTGCGCATTCACTGCCAGCAGTTAGGCCACCCTATTCTGGGGTGCGATCTGTATGGTGGTCTGGAATGGCCGGGGGCGGAAGAAACGCCCCGGCTGATGCTGCATGCAAGCGCTCTGAATTTTATTCATCCGCTGAGCGGCGAGACGATGAACGCCCGTCACGCCGCGCCGTTCTGAGCGGGGATTACCACATTAAATCGTCAGGGATTTTGAAGTCTGCGTACGGATCGTCTTCGTCCTGCTCTTCCTGACTCAGGGCGCTGTTTAGCACAATGCTGTCCGCATCGCGCTGGGCAATTTTATCCGCCACTACCGCCGGGATAATCGCGTAATCACAGTCGCCATTCGCGTTAATCACCAGTCGGGCAATCGCCAGACGGCCGTTGATCAGCTGGGTTTGCGTCTGCTTATCGACCTCGATTTTTTTGATAAGGTTGCCGTCGGTAAAGTTAAAGGTAATGTTGCCCTTCGCCACGGTGATGCGGTTCATCTCAATCAGCTGCTTCACCTGCGCCCTGAACTCTTTTGCCAGCACCGCCTGTTTTTGCTGTTCGCTCAGCTGCTTATCACGCTCCAGCTGGGCTTTCTTGTTCTCTTCAACAGCCTCTCTCGCCTCGCGAGCCTGGACGCGGGATTTTTTCGCCGTGCGCTGGACCTTCGCCATCTTTTTACTGCTGACTAAGCCCGCTTTCAGCATCTGCTCTTGTAGGGTGAGTTTTGTCATGTTCGTTTAAACCGGTTGGAAATGTCGGGGGATTATACCTGAATCGCGCAGTTCATGAAGAACCCTCATGTTGCAGTGAAATTAAGTCACTTCCCCTGCGCCAGTGGCTCAGGCATAAATTATGCATTGATAACGTTCCGGCAACATGAACTTAGGATGCATAACCAAATGAGTCAGGCTTTCACATTTACCCTTAAGCGCAGTTGCTTTGATGAAAATTATAACCCGTCAGAAAACACGCGTACCACCACCAACTTCGCCAACCTGGCGCGTGGCGAGAAGCGTCAGGAGAACCTGCGCAATACGCTGGTGATGATCAACAACCGCTTTAACGCGCTGGCGAGCTGGGATAACCCGAAAGCTGACCGCTATGCCGTCGAGCTGGAGATTATTTCAGTCGATATGAATATCGGCGGCGATTTTACTTTCCCGGCCATCGAAATTCTGCAAACGACGATCGTGGATAAAAAAACCCACGAGCGCATCGAAGGCATCGTCGGAAATAACTTCTCATCGTATGTTCGTGACTATGATTTCAGCATCCTGCTGCTCGAGCATAATAAAGATCGGCCCCGCTTCACCCTCCCTGAAAATTTTGGCGAGCTGCACGGCAATATCTTTAAAAGCTTCGTTCATTCTGCGGAATATCAGGCGAACTTCAAAAAAGCGCCGGTGATCTGCCTGAGCGTCTCCAGCAAAGACACCTATCGTCGTACCGGTAACCACCACCCGGTGCTGGGCTATGAGTACCAGCCGGACGGCGAGTCGCTAACGGAACAGTACTTCGCGAAGATGGGCCTGAAGGTTCGCTATTTCATGCCGGAAAACAGCGTCGCGCCTTTTGCCTTCTTCTTCACCGGCGATTTACTGCGTGATTACACCAATCTGGAACTGATCGGCACCATCAGCACCATGGAGACGTTCCAGAAGATCTATCGACCAGAAATTTACAATGCCAATTCCGCTGCGGGACAGTGCTATCAGCCTGACCTGAATCAGCAGGATCACTCATTAACCAAAATCGTCTATGACCGTGAAGAGCGCAGCCGGCTGGCCATTGAACAGGGTAAATATACCGAAGAGCGGTTTATCAAACCCTATAAAACCCTTCTTGAGCAGTGGTCTCAACACTTCACGCTTTAATTTAATACGGATAAAAGGTTCTTTTATGAAAACATTGCTCCCGACATCAACGGCTGGCAGCCTGCCGAAACCCACCTGGCTTGCACAGCCGGAAACGCTCTGGTCGCCGTGGAAACTCCAGGACGAGGAATTACTGGCAGGGAAACAGGATGCGCTGCGTTTGTCTCTGGATGAACAGATTCGCGCCGGGATTGATATCGTCAGCGACGGGGAACAAACCCGCCAGCATTTTGTCACCACCTTTATTGAACATCTCAGCGGCGTGGATTTTGAGAACCGTCAGACGGTACGCATCCGTAACCGTTACGATGCGAGCGTACCGACCGTGGTAGACGCGGTGGCGCGCCAGAAGCCGGTGTTTGTTGACGACGCTAAATACCTGCGCCAGCTGACTGACAAGCCGATCAAGTGGGCGCTGCCCGGCCCGATGACCATGATCGACACGCTATACGATGCCCACTATAAAAGCCGCGAAAAGCTGGCCTGGGAGTTCGCTAAAATTCTCAATCAGGAGGCCCGCGAGCTGGAAGCGGCCGGCGTCGACATTATTCAGTTCGACGAACCTGCCTTTAACGTCTTTTTCGACGAGGTGAATGACTGGGGTATCGCCGCACTGGAGCGCGCCATTGAAGGGCTGAAATGCGAAACCGCGGTACATATCTGTTACGGGTACGGCATCAAAGCCAATACGGACTGGAAAAAGACGCTCGGCTCCGAGTGGCGCCAGTATGAAGAGGCATTTCCAAAGTTACAGACCTCGAAGATCGATATCATCTCGCTGGAGTGCCACAACTCGCGCGTGCCGATGGATCTGCTGGAGCTTATCCGCGGTAAAAAAGTGATGGTCGGGGCAATTGACGTCGCCACCCAGACCATCGAAACGCCGGAAGAGGTGGCCGATACGCTGCGCAAGGCGTTGCAGTTTGTTGATGCAGACAAGCTCTATCCGTCCACCAACTGCGGTATGGCCCCCCTTTCCCGCCAGGTCGCCAACGGTAAGCTGAAGGCGTTAAGCGCCGGGGCTGACATTATCCGTCGCGAGCTTGCCCGCTAACCTTCAGGTTTGCCAGTACAGTGGCGTACCGAATCGCTCAATATAGTAATCAATCACCGCCCTGACGTTCAGGGGCGGATGACGCGCGTTCGGGTAAATCGCCGCAATTGTCAGTGGCTCCGTATTAATTGAACACTCCATTTCCGGCAGCAGTGCCACCAGCTCACCGCTTTTGAGCCGTTCGCTCACCATCCAGTCCGGGAAAAGCACAACGCCCATGCCGCCCAGCGCCGCAATCAGGAGCGTTTCCGCGTTATTGGAAGTCATCAGCGGTACAATGGGATAGTGAACCCACGCCTCGCCCGGCTGCCGGATCAGCCAGCGGTTAGGCCCGGACGAGCCGCGGTAAACCAGACAGTGGTGACGGCTGAGATCGTCCGGCCCCTCGGGCGCGCCATGTTTTTGCAGATAGTCCGGCGAGGCCGCCAGATGGTAGAACTGCTGCCCGAACACCCGGGCGTGAAACGAGGAGTCCGTCAGCGCGCCGATGCGGAAGATAACGTCCGCGGCGTCACGGTGCGGATCGATAAAATCGTCGGTGAGGGTCAGTTCAATGGAGAGACGAGGGTAACGCGCCAGAAGCCCCGGCAGGCCCGGCGCGATGTGCCTTTGTCCGAAAAAGACCGGGCCATTGATACGCAGCGTGCCCGACGGCTCGCGGGCGCGTTCATCCAGCTCGCGTCGCGCGTCCTCCATATTCCCGGCCATCGCACGGGCATAGCGCACAAAAAGATGCCCGCTCTCTGTGGGCATAATCGCCCGCGTGTTGCGGTAGAAAAGCTGTTGCCCGAGGGCGTCCTCAAGCTGGTGGATCACGCGTGAGACCTGCGACGCAGAAATCCCTTCCCGCCTCGCCACCACGGAAAAATTCTGCGTTTCATAAACGTCGATGAAGATCAGCAGCGCGCGAATGCTGATATGTCCGGCATCCATCATTAATGCATTTCCTGCAAAGGTGTTTCCTGCATTATGGCATTTTTTTCAATGATGTTCAGACGTAATCTTCTCCGCCTGGAAAAAGGAGAAAAAGCGTTATGCACATTATTTTAATTTTACTGGTGATTGCCGGCGGCATGGGGCTGTCCGTGGAAGCCGGGCTGCTGGGGCCGCTGGGCGCAGAGGTGGGCGACCTGTGGGCGGCGTTCAGCATATTCAGCGTGGGAACGGGGCTGACGTTTCTGCTGATGCTGTTTTTCAGCCCCCGCAACAGTCCCTCATTTTTTGCGCAGCCTTCATGGCACCTGTTGGGCGGCGTGCTCGGCCCGGTTTACGTCATCATTCTCACCATTGCCACGCCTGCGATCGGCATTGCCATGACGATGATCGGCATTCTGGCAGGCCAGGTTTTTAAAAGCCTGATTATCGACCACTATGGCCTGCTGGGTACGCCGCACCGCAGGATCGATACAAAACGCATTATTGCGCTGGGATTTATCATCGCCGCGCTCATTCTCGTGGCGCAGGGGTAACGTTATGACAGTGATTATGATTATTCTGGCGGTGATTGGCGGCGCAACGCTGAGCATTCAGGCTGCTATTAACGGGCAATTAGGCAGCAGCGTGGGGGTATTTAAAAGCGCGTTTCTGACGTTTTCCGTCGGCGCGCTGGTGACCGCCCTGCTGATCTTCTTTTTTGAGCCGAAACAGGCGGTCAGCCTGATGGATGTGCCCAAATGGCAGCTTCTGGGGGCCCTGTGCGGCGTGCCCTATATCGTGATTATGGTGCTCGCCGTGCAGCGCATCGGGACCGCCGTTGCCACGGTAGCGGTTATCCTGGGCCAGCTGGCCATGAGCATGCTGATTGATAACTTTGGCTGGCTGAACAATGAAGCCATTCCGTTTTCAGTGAGCCGTTTCGGGGCCGTCGTCTGCCTGAGTATTGCGCTCTTCTTCATCTACTCAAGCAGTAAACCTCAGCCCGAAGAGGATTAACCGCCCTCTTTGCGGGTAAAGAACAGCGTCACCGTGGCGACGGTGACGCCAAATTTCTTCATCTCGGTTTTATTAAACAGACGGGTGCTGTCCTGCAAATACATCCAGTCATCAAAGTGCAGCAGCCAGGTTTTGCCGTCCGCCTTCACGTTCATGCTGTAGCGCCAGTTAAGGGCATTGCCCGCCGCCTGGCCTGTCGCGCCACCTTCTATGTCACCCGCCGTGCCTTCATAGCGATTCTGCCCAACGCGGCGGATATGCCAGACGCGCTGCTGCTTCTCGCCGTCATCGTAGACAAAATGTTCATTCAGGGTCAGCGTATCGCCGATAACATCCCCGGCGATCTCGACGTGAAAACGACGGATCTGCTTACCGCTGCGATCCTGCACCATCCCCCACGCCTCGGTTTTCCCCTGGAAGTAAGTAAAAATATCAAGCCGTGGCTGCTGCTGACGATACTCTGTCACCTCGGTGCTACATCCGGCCACCAGCATCGTCAGGGCAAGCGTCATTAACAGGAAACGTTTCATTGTGGTCCTCCGATTAACTGCTGACGCAGTTCAGGATACTCGCTCAGCCACGCTTCACTCTGCGGCTCCTGCTGCAAAATGCCCTGCGCCTGCCACTGGTCGCGGGTCGCCTCAACCAGGTCGTCACCATCGATGTCCCGGGCATAGGTGATAATCAGCGCATTATCGCCGTCTAACCCTGTATAGCTGCCGTCGGGCGTCAGAAGCTGATAGGTATAAACGGTAAACGGCCCCCAGACGCTCGCCGATCAGGTAGGCCACCGGCCCGCCCAGGGTCGCCAGTACCGTCAGCAACCAGCCCGGCAAGGTGGTCGTGCGGGTCAGTTGCGTCCAGACGGTGGCAAACATTAGCCACAGCGCCACCATCCATAGCGGCATCAGGGACGCGCCCGTGAACGCAATCAGCCCCGTCAGCGCCCAGAGCGCGTCCAGTAGAGGTCAAACCCGATGGCCAACAGAAATACCTGCCCGTAGCGCTTCATACGCGTTCCGCAGTCAGCTGCACCACGCTGATGGTGCGGGCATTAAACCCGGCTTCACAGTAGCCGAGGTAGTACAGCCACATCCGGCGGAAACGGTCATCAAACCCGAGCTTTTCAATCTCCTGCCAGGCGTGAACGAACCGCTGACGCCAGTGCGCCAGCGTGCGGGCGTAGTCCGGCCCCATATCGAAGAGGTTACGCACCACAAAATCGGTATGGCGGGTCATGAGTTCATTCATGGCGGTGATGCTGGGCAAAAAGCCGCCGGGGAAGATGTAGCGCTGAATAAAATCGACGCTTTTGCTGTAGTCGCGATAGCGTTGATCCTGAATGGTGATGGCCTGAATCGCCATCCGCCCGCCTGGACGCAGACGCGCCTGGCAGGTGCGGAAAAATGTTGGCAGGTAGCGTTGACCGACGGCCTCAATCATCTCAACCGACACCAGCTTGTCGTAGACACCGGTTAGATCGCGGTAGTCGCAGAGCAGCACCTCAACGCGATCCTGCAACCCTGCCCGGGCGATGCGCGCGGTGGCCCAGTGGTACTGCTCCTGCGACAGCGTGGTGGTGGTCACCCGGCAGCCGTAATGACGGGCGGCATATTCCGCCATCGCCCCCCAGCCGGTGCCAATCTCCAGCAGATGATCGTTTGCCGTGAGCGCCAGCTGGTCGCACAGCCTCGCCATTTTCGCCTGCTGAGCCGCGGTCAGATCCTGCTCGTCCCCGCTAAACAGCGCGCTGGAGTACAGGAGATGTTCATCAAGGAAATGGGCGTAAAAGGCGTTGCCCAGATCGTAATGGGCGGCAATATTTTCCCGCGCCTGCGCGCGGGAGTTGCGCCGCATCCAGTGCCGCAGCCGCTCCACCGGTTTCCCGAGCAGGCGAAACCCTTTTTCCAGCTTTCCGAGGATTTGGCTATTGCGCGCAATCAGCTCCAGCAGCGGCGTCAGGTGGGGCGTCTCCCAGTCGCCATCCATCCACGCCTGTGCCGCGGCGAGGCTGCCCCCGGTTAAAATGCGCCAGTAGACGCCCGGAGCAAGTACCTGCACCTCAGCGTGAAGCGCGGCGGAGGCGTCGCCGAACTGGAACGTCTGCGCGCCTTCACGCAGCGTCAGCGAGCCACCGTGCAGGCCATTCAGCAGGCGGAAGAGCAACCATCGCGCGACGCGGACGTTGCGCGGGATATCGGGTTCAAGCGCAAAGACGGGATTGGTCATGAGCGTTCACTCCTGCTGAGGGGATGGTTATGCAGCGGCACGCGCTTCAGCCACAGCCTGAGCGCCTGCCAGTAAATGGCGAAAACGGTTTTGAGGGTCATCAACGGGATCCGCACCAGCAGCGAACGCAGCGCCGTGCGCGTCAGCTGCGCCCGGCGTAGCGTCAGGGTGGCATCAAACACCTTCGTCTCCTGATGGTTTTCGATATGCATGCGCAGCGTGCTGTCCGGGCTGTTGAAGCGCCAGTGGTAGATCATATCCATCGGATTAAAGGGCGAGACGTGAAACGCTTTCTCCGTCGGCGGGGCGTCCCGCCCCGCTACCGCGTAGTAATGTCGTTCATTCCACGGCGTGTTACGGACTTCGGCGAGAACCCAGCGCAGGGTGTCTTCCCCGTCATAGCAGTAGTAAAAATTGACCGGGTTGAAATGAAAACCGAAATAGCGCAGCTGAGTCAGAAGCATGACCCGCCCCGCCGGACGTTCGCCGGTCAGATTTTCCAGACGCTCAAGGACACGCGCTTTGAGCGGCGTGCCCAGCGGGTAATCCGCATCATAAAATGCCGCGGGCGCAACGCGGTTACGACGCACGCCGACAGAGGGCAGCGCGTCCAGCTCATCCAGATCGAGCCAGGCCATAAACACGCTGTAGGTAAAGTGGTGCGCTTTCGGCGCAAGCCGACGATGGCGCAATGTACCGTGGTAAAGGCAGCTGTTCATCTTAGTTGCCCTCCCCGGTCGCGATAGCGTTGACCACGTCCAGCGCACTGCGCACGCCATCTTCGTGGAAGCCGTTGTACCAGTACGCGCCGCAGAACCAGCTCCGCTGGCGACCGTTTATTTCGCCGCGCCGGGCCTGAGCTTGCCAGCTTTGCGGGTTAAAAAGCGGATGCTCATAGACAAAGCGGCGCAGCACAAACCGTTCCTCCACCGGCGTTTCCGGGTTGAGGGTGACGCAAAACAGCGGGCTACCCGGCGGCAGTCCCTGCAAGATATTCATGTTGTAGGTGACGCAGGCGCTGGCCTGATCCTGCTCGCTGAGGCGGTAGTTCCAGCTCGCCCACGCGCGTTCGCGCACCGGCAGCCAGCGCGGATCGCGGTGAAGCACCACCTCGTTACGCTGCCAGCCGATATCCCCCAGCACCTCGCGTTCAGCCTGCGTTGGGCTGGCGAGCATCGCCAGCGCCTGAGCGGAGTGGCAGGCGAAGATCACCTGATCAAAAGTGTCTGTTACGCCCTCACGCGCAATATCAACCCCACGATCGTGGCGAATAACCTGCTGCACCGGCGCGTTAAGGTGCAGCGTCAGGCGATCGCCGAGCGTATCCAGCATCGCGCGGATATACTCCCTGGAGCCGCCTGGCACCACGTACCACTGTGGACGATGGGTAATGTCCAGCAGACCGTGGTTTTCAAAAAAGCGTAAAAAGAGCGGCAGCGGAAAGCGTTTCATCTCCTGTAGCGACGACGACCAGATAGCCGCCCCCATTGGCAGGATGTAGTGGCGAGCAAAAAAGGGCGTAAAACGGTGCTGGCGCAGGAACGTTTCCAGCGTGGCGGAACCATCGACTTCGCCCCGGAGCGTCTGTTTCGCCAGCCGGTTAAAGCGCACGATCTCCTTCAGCAGCGTCCAGAAAGCCGGGTTGAGCAGATTACGTCGCTGGGCGAACAGCGACGTCAGCGTGTGCCCGTTGTACTCCAGCCCGCTCTGCGGGTTGTGCACCGAAAAGCTCATCTGCGTTTTTTGCCCGCAGATGCCCAGCTCGCTGAGCAACCCCATGAAGCGCGGATAGGTGCGGTCGTTGTAGACGATAAAACCGGTATCGATGGCAAAGCTGCCCTGCGGCGTGTCGACATCCACCGTTGCGGTATGGCCGCCCGGCGTGGCCTGCGCCTCAAACAGCGTAACCTGGTGATGTCCGGCGAGCCGCCAGGCACAGGTTAACCCGGCGATACCGCTGCCGATAATTGCGATTTTCATGGTCGCACCATCCTGCGCAGCAGTGCGCGCTGAAGTACATCGGGCAGGCCGGAAAGCAGGCGCAGCGCCAGGCTGAACCCGGCGGGAAACGCGATGTGATCCTTCCCTTTTGCCAGACCGCGACGAATAGCGTGGACGGCGTCCCCCACGCTGACCCGGCCCGGCATCGGGAAATCGTTTTTGCGGGTCAGCGGCGTGTCGACAAAACCGGGTGAAACGACCGTGACGGCAATCCCTTTCGGTTCCCAGTCGAGGCGCAGCGTGTCGGCAAACCAGGTTAACGCCGCTTTAGAGGCGCCATACGCTTCGGCTCGCGGGAAGTGAAGCCAGTGCGCCATCGAACTGACCAGCACCACGCGGTTGCCAGATACCAGTTGCGGCTGCAACGCCGCAAGGCAGTTTACCGGCCCGATGAAATTGGTGGTCATGACCCGCGCCACCAGCTCGGCATCCACCTCGCCGCGGTCGAGATACTCGCAGGTTCCGGCGCAGAGAATCACCGTGTCGGCAGTACAGTCCGCCAGCGCCTGGCGACAGGCGTCCCTGTCTGTCATATCGAACAGGCGCACCGTAATGTTGGGGCTGTACTGATGGACGGCTGCCAGACGTTGCGCATCGCGCCCGCAGGCAATCACCCGGTAACCATCGTCGGCAAAAGATTTCGCCAGCCCCGCCCCGATGCCCGAGCTTGCGCCGGTGATCAGAACCGTTTTCATGATTTCACTCTTCGCTTCACGCCGCGCACGGCCCAGCCGAGTATCGGGAGATGTTCGTAAATCATCTCTCCGGCATCGTAGTAATCCCGCTGGCGAACAATGCGATCGTCGCGCATGTCTACCACGGAGCAGCCCGGCAGCTGGCGCATTGCCCCCCCGGCGATACGTGGGTGCGACCAGTGCATCATCCAGGTGACAACAAAGCGATCGCCCTGCTGCAACGGTGCATCGACGGTAAAGCGACAGTGCTGGACGTTAGCCAGCAGATGGGTGAAATAGCGCTGAATCGCGAACACCCCGCTGTGTTCGCCAAAGGGATCGATAAGCGTGGCATCGGCGCGATAAATCCCCGCCAGCGCCGAAGGTGGCTGGGTATCCAGCGTGGCGTAGTAATCAACGAACCGACTGATGACGGACGGCAACGTGCTCATGGGTCACATCCTGGGTGTAAACAACGTAGCGGAATCGCATAATTTAAACTTACACAATTAACTTTATTTGTCTAAGTTTGCGCAGATAAATTTTTTATTCTTATTATTTTTCAGTTACATGGAATATCACCATGCACAACCATTTTGTGAAAAATATGAATTTCGCCGCCAGGCTGCCGTTTTTTTAGGGATAACCTTAAGGCAAAGGTGCCATTTATCTTCCAGACTTATCCTTTTAATTCATAAGGATGTCACGCGATGAAACATTTACTGATGACGCTCTTTTCCAGCCCGGAATCCTTGTTGCAGGTCATGAGTCACCAGGAAATTATCGAAGCCGTAGAGGATGGCGACCGCATCATTATCGATCAGGATGGAAACGCCTCGGTTAACTACAAAAGCCACGAGGTGCGGCAGGACTTTCTGCGCCATGTCAACGCGCTGAAGAGGGCCTGAAATGGGAACGGCAATATTCATGGTATTGATGGTATGCGGGTACTGGTACACCAGCCGCGACCTCTCAACACGGTTTAAAATCAAGCGATCCTTTGGCTGGGACGTCTATTTTCTTGTTGCACTGTATGGCTGTATTTTTGTTCTTCAGGGGGTGATCGCCACCGGCCTGCTGTGGCTGCTGTTGTTCGCCCTCTCCGCCGCCGATAACACGTTCCATTTCACGTCAGCAAAATATGCCGACTGGCAAATTGATTTTATGAACTGGAGCTTCCTGGGGATTCAGGCCCCGGTGGTGGTGATGCTGACCTTCGCGATCCTGTTTTGTCTCTACCGATCGAACTGGGCCGGAAGCGCGCGGCTGGACGGCGATGGCCGGAAAAAATTGTACAAGCGGCTGGCGCAGTCGAGCGGGATTGAACAACTGCTCTATCAGTGCATGGAGGAAGGTGAACTGGCGCACGTCACGCTGAAATCGCGGCGGATCTATATTGGCATGATCCATACCGCCACGCTGGAGTATGAAAAAACGGCCAATATCGTGCTTATTCCGATGCTGAGCGGCTACCGTGACGGGAAGAACATGCAGCTCTGTATCGAACATAACTACAGCAAATGGTATGCCGAGCATGACATTACGCTCGATTCGGAGCCCAAAAGCGCCATGGATTTTCGCAAAGTGATCATGCTGGATCAGATCGAGAGTATTTCGCTGTTCGATCCGGCAAGCGCCAGCGCGCTGGCGATGCGTGAATGAAAAAAATAGCGCCTTATCGTAATAAGGCGCCAGGATTAACCAGGATGAACGCTAAACTTATGGCGTGACAATATTGAACCAGAAGTCAAATGTGTCCATGTAGCTCAGCATCTCTTCCAGCTTCGCTCCGTCTCCGCTCACCTTGACGTCACCCTTGTCCATCGCCTGCTTGAGCGTCTCTTTCTTAAGGATGATGTCATTCAGCGTGGTGCGGTCCAGGGTGATGGTTGCGTCGGCATCCTTCGCCTGCGCGTTGGCGGTATGGTTCAGCACGCCGTTTTCCAGCTCCAGCTTGTATTTGCCGCCATCCTTACCGAGATCGATGTTAAAGACCGCTTTCGCGTTACCGGCCCGCACCCCGTTGATGTGCACGCCCAGGTAGTCGAAGAACATTTCCGGGGTCATCGCCCGCACGGTATCCGGGCTGGCGGTGTTCGGCGTCGGCAGCTTCTTCACGCCATTACGCAGTTCCTGCGCGCCGGTCAGGTAGAAGTTACGCCAGGTGCCCGCTTCCGCCTGGTAACCTAACTGCTCCAGCGCGTCGGCTTCCAGATTACGTGCCGCAGCGTTCTGCGGATCGGCGAAGACAATTTTGCTGGTCACCTGCGCCACCCAGCGGTAGTTGCCCTGCTGATAGTCAGCTTTGGCTTTCTGCATGATGGCATCGGCCCCTCCCATGTATTCCACAAACTTCTTCGCAGCCTGTTCAGGCGGCAGTTCGTCGAGGGTAGCCGGGTTGCCGTCGAACCAGCCGAGATAAAACACGTAGGTGGCTTTGACGTCGTGGCTGACGGAACCGTAATAGCCGCGGCTAGCCCACTGTTTTTCCAGCGATTCCGGCAGTGTAAATTCAGCGGCGATCTCGTCGCGGGTCAGCCCCTTGTTTGCCATACGCAGGGTCTGGTCGTTGATGTAGCGATACATATCGCGCTGGCCTTTCATCAGCTTGACGATATTCTCGTTGCCCCAGGTCGGCCAGTGGTGCTGCGCAATAATCACTTCCGCGTCCGCGCCCCAGCGCTCAATGGCGGCGTTGATGTACTTGGACCAGGCCAGCGGATCGCGGATTTTCGCGCCGCGCAGGGAGTAGGTGTTGTGCAGGGTATGGGTCACGTCCTCTGCGGCTTCGATCATTTTCTTCTCTTTGACATACCACAGCATTTCGGACGGGGCTTCTGAGCCCGGCGCCATCATAAAGTCGTAGGTCAGCCCGTCAATCACTTCCTGCTGGCCGGTATGGGTAATGTAGTTGGTCGGCGGGATCAGGGTCACCGTACCCGCAGAGGTGGTGGTGCCAAGACCCGCCCCCACCTGGCCTTTTGCATCCGGCTTCAGCAGGTTGCCGTACATATAGCTCGCACGGCGGCTCATCGCATTCCCGGCCATAATGTTTTCGGAAACCGCTTCTTTCATAAAGCCTTCCGGGGCGTAGATCTTCACTTTGCCGGACTTCACGTCGGCTTCGTCAACCACACCGCGCAGGCCGCCGTAGTGGTCGACGTGACTGTGGGTGATCACCACAGCGACGACCGGTTTCTTGCCGCGGTTTGCATAGTAGAGATCCAGCGCTTCTTTCGCCGGTTCAGCGCTTAACAGCGGGTCGATAACGGTGATGCCCTTCTCGCCTTCAATGATGGTCATGTTGGAGAGATCGAGATTGCGGATCTGATACACGCCGTCGGTGACCTTAAACAGCCCGCCAATGTTGATCAGCTGTGACTGACGCCACAGGCTCGGGTTTACCGTATCCGGGGCTTTTTCACCCTCTTTCACGAAATCATATTTCGCCGGGTTCCAGATAACGTTCCCCTGCTCGCCTTTAATCATGTTTTGTGGCAGCGGGGCGATAAAACCTTTATGGGCGTTCTCAAAGTCGGTTTTATCGGCAAACGGTAATTTGTTATACAGGGCGTTATTTGCCTGCCGGGTTGTGGCAGTGGCATCCTGCGGCTGCACTTCCGCAAACGCGGAAAGCGACAGCGACGTTAACACACCGGCAAGCGCCAGATGTTTAGCAATTAGGGTTAATTTCATTGAATGGCCTCATAGATTAATTGCGCCGCCTGGATATTTACTGTTGGCGGATAATTTTAATGCGAACTCATTGACGACCATTCTAATCAGAATACTTTCTCATCATAGTCCCATATGGGACTGGTTATTTATCGGTTCGTAATCCGGGGGCTATTGCTGCTATACTCGTTACCACGGCAGACGTTGCGGGGAGAGGCTTAGCGTGAATTTTCAGGATATCCATACCTATTATCAGCAACTCAATATTGGGCAATTCTTTCCGCACATGCTTTGTAAAGGCGAGGCCTTATCCGTTGCCGCAAATAAAAAATTCACCGTCGAGCCTGGCTATATCTATTTTTGCACTGAAGGATCGCTGACAATATTAATGCCTGATGATGGCCTAAATATTGGCAATACTATCGAGTATATGCCGATAGGGTTAATGGAAAGGTATTGTCCACTGGCGAAGTATGAATATCGCAGCAGTGCAAAGGTGAAGCTGGTGAGAATAGCCTGGGCCGACTTCGACCAGCTATTTTTCGGGGGCGGGTGTGAGCGCATGCAGGCGCTGGCCACCATACTGACCTACATGTCCATTTTCACCATCGACCTGCACAATGAACGCAGGCAGGTCACCAGCTACCAGACCATCAAACCGATGCTGTACCGCTATCTCTATCGGCAGGAGACCCACACGGGAGAGAATGAGGGCCTGGCGCTGTTTATCATTAAGCGCACTAACCTGTCACGCACGCATGTCTTTCGCGTGCTGGCAGATCTCAAAGCCGGGGGCTATATCACCATGAAGCGCGGGAAGCTGGTGTCGATTGACCGGCCCCTGCCGGAAGCGTATTAAGCTCATCTTCACGCCTTGAGCAACACGCGGGAACGAACGGCCTTATTTATCCCGGCCAGCCGACTTGGGCCGTAAATTCTCATCGAAGACCAGCCGTTTGCGGCCGGGCTCTTCTTCCCGCAGCGGCTCAACCTGATGCATCGTGAGCTTACAGCGTTCCACCAGCACCTGATACTCTTTTGTGCCCTGCTTCTTCCACGCTATCTCCTGCGCGCTTAACTCACGAATCGCTTTCGCCGGACTGCCAAGAATCAAGTGATTCGCAGGCATCTCCGCTTTGGCCTTCACAAACGCCGCCGCCCCGACGATGCTGTTTTCGCCGATCGTCGCCCCGTCCATCACGACCGCATTCATCCCCACCAGCGCATTACGGCGGATAATGCAGCCGTGCAGGATCGCGCTGTGGCCGATATGCCCGTCCTCTTCCACCACCGTGTCCTGCTCCGGAAAACCGTGCATCACGCAGTTATCCTGGATGTTCGCGCCGTCTTTAACCACGATCCGGCCAAAATCACCGCGCAGGCTGGCGTTAGGGCCAACGTAAACGCCCTTGCCCAGAATCACGTCGCCAATCAGCACCGCGGTCGGGTGTACATAGCTCTCGTCAGGCACGACCGGCGTCAGACCATCAATTTGATAAACAGGCATACCCTCTCCTTATGTGATATTCAGACCACCAAAACGCTGGTGATAAAGCGTGCCGGGAGCGGGCAGCTCGCCCACGGAGGTTTCCCCCTTCTCACTGACAAACGCCAGGGCTCCCGCCGCCACGCGCTGATAGATGTTAATACACAGCTGTCGCGCGCTCTGTCCCGCCCAGTGCGCAGGAAGTAACTCCTCCGGCAACAGCGGATCTTTCAGCACCACGCGACGATAAAAATGAATGAGTAACAGCTGGATCTGGAAGCAGCGTTCCGGGGTCAAATCCTCAGGCGGTGCTTCTTTCAGCAGCGGCAGCAGCGGACGGAACGAGTTGATAAACGTTTCGTACATCGCGTTTTGTTCGGTCAGCTGCCAGCACTCTTCCACCCGCGAACGCAGCGCCGCGCGGGACAGCGCCAGCGGCGAATGGGCCTCAAAGAAGATGACGTTTTCCGCCACGCCCGCGTCGTGGAGCAGCGACTGTACGTCCGCCAGATGCTGCGACGGCGAGGCCATCAGGCTCGGTGCCAATGTGCCAAACCCTTGCCATATCAGCTGTTTTTTCACATCGGCCAGCGTGGTTTTATCCAGCCCTTCTGACAGCAGAAGCAGCCACTTGCCGTCCCAGGCGGGCAGCTCCGCGCGGTAGATTTTGCTTTCCGCACGGCGGGTCAGGCGCAGCCCTTTGTCGCTGAGACGGTAAAAGCTGCGGCGGCCAATGCGGGACACGTCCAGCCAGCCCTCTTTGTTGAGGCGAAACAGCGCGGTGCGCACAAAGCGCTCCCCGAAACCCATCCCTTCCAGCAGGGCCGCCAGGCTGCCGAGCCAGATCTCTCCGCCGCGATGGGAAAGCGCGTCGCCATACAGCGAGGAGATAAGCGACGTTCCGCTGACGGGAACAGAGCTGACTGCGTGCTGGATAAAGGCATCAAGTTTATTCATGTGATTCATTCTGTTGTTATTTTTTTCGTGGATGAATCATAGCATACGAATCTGGGGTGTACCCTCACCCTAACCCTCCCCCAAAGGGAGAGGGAACTTAATACACCCTCTCCCTTTGGGAGAGGGCTGGGGTGAGGGAAATTCAACCGTTGGCTGCCACTTTACGCAAATCAAACACCCGGCAGGCTTTACCCTCGGAGCGCGGAATGCTGCCGCAGTTAACGATCATCACGTCGGTTGAGATCCCCACCATCGATTTAATCCGATGACGCAGCTGATGGCACACCTGACAGCGCTGTTCATGGGTCAGCGTTAAGCTGCTCTGTTTCAGCTCGACCTTCACCGAAAGTGAATCAAGATGCCCGCGGCGGTTCACCTCCAGCTGATAGTGCGGCGAAAGGTGTTCGAACTTAACGATCTCCTCTTCCAGCTGTGACGGGAAGACGTTAACCCCGCGAATGATGAGCATGTCGTCGCTGCGCCCGCTGATGCGATCCATCCGGCGCATGGTGCGTGCGGTGCCCGGCAGCAGGCGCGTCAGATCGCGGGTGCGGTAGCGGATCACCGGCAGCGCCTCTTTGGTCAGCGTGGTGAACAGCAGCTCACCCTGCTCGCCGTCGGCCAGCGGCGTGCCGTCATTCGGGTTGACGATCTCCGGGTAGAAGTGATCTTCCCAGATGGTCGGGCCGTCGGCGGTTTCAAGACACTCCATCGCCACGCCCGGCCCCATCACCTCGGAGAGACCATAGATATCCAGCGCGGTAATGCCCAGCCGTTTTTCAATTTCGCGGCGCATCGCCTGCGTCCACGGCTCAGCGCCAAACACGCCGACGCGCAGGGAACAGGCGCTGGCATCGCCGCCCATCTGACGCTCCAGCTCTTCAATCAGGTTCAGGCAGTAAGACGGCGTCACCATGATCATATCCGGCTGGAAATCGCGGATCAGCTGCGCCTGCTTCTCCGTCTGACCGCCGGACATCGGGATCACCGTCGCTCCCAGACGCTCGGCACCGTAGTGCGCCCCCAGCCCGCCGGTGAAGAGCCCGTAACCGTAGGCGACGTGAATTTTATCCTTCGCGCTGCCCCCGGCGGCGCGCAGGGAACGGGCGACGATATTGGCCCAGTTGTCGATATCATTCTGGGTATACCCCACCACGGTCGGCTTTCCGGTGGTGCCCGACGAAGCGTGGATGCGCACAACTTGCTCCATCGGCACCGCAAAGGTATCAAACGGGTAGTTGTCGCGCAGATCCTGCTTGGTGGTGCACGGGAATTTTTGCAGGTCCGCCAGCTCGGTGAAGTCGTCAGGGTGAACGCCCGCGGCATCAAACTTGCGTTTGTACATCGGAACGTTGTTGTAGGCGTGGTGCAGCGTCCACTTCAGGCGCGCGGTCTGCAACGCCTGCAATTCATCAATGGACGCGGTTTCGATCGGATCAAGCTTTGTTGTATTTATCATCGCAGGGTACTCACATTATTGTTCGCTCAAACACGCTCAAGGATCATGGCAATGCCCTGACCCACACCGATGCACATCGTACACAGCGCGTAGCGCCCGCCGCGTCGGTGCAATTCATTGCTTGCGGCCAGCGCCAGCCTGGCACCGCTCATTCCCAGCGGATGACCTAGCGCGATCGCCCCGCCGTTCGGGTTGACATGCTCCGCGTCATCCGGCAAGCCCAGCTGACGCAGCACGCCCAGCGCCTGTGCGGCGAAGGCTTCATTAAGCTCAATGACGTCCATATCGGTGATACTGAGTCCGGCACGCTCCAGCACCTTGCGGGTGGCGGGCACCGGGCCTAATCCCATCAGGCGCGGCTCGACGCCCGCTGTCGCCATGGCCACAATGCGGGTGCGCGGGGTTAACCCCTGGGCAAGCGCCATCGGCTCGCTGGCGATAATCAGCGCCGCCGCCCCGTCGTTGACGCCAGAGGCGTTCCCCGCCGTCACCACACCGTTCTTACGGAACGGGGCTTTCAGCGCGGCAAGCTGTTCCAGGGTGGTTTCGGCGCGCGGATGCTCGTCCACGCTCACTTCCGTTACCGCACCTTTTTTCCCCGCCACCTGTACCGGGATAATCTCCTGCGCCAGAACGCCATTCTGCTGCGCCCGCGCGGTGCGCTGCTGGCTGCGCAGGGCAAATGCGTCCTGATCGGCACGGCTTATATTTAACAATTCCGCTACATTCTCTGCCGTTTCCGGCATGCTGTCAGTTCCGTATTGCTGATGCATGAGCGGATTCACAAATCGCCAGCCGATGGTGGTGTCGAAGATCTCCGCCTGACGCTGAAACGCCGCCGTGGCTTTGCCCATCACGAACGGCGCACGGGACATGGATTCGACGCCACCGGCGATCAGCAGATCGCCATCCCCGGCCCTGATGGCGCGCGCCGCAAAGCCAATGGCATCCAGACCGGAGCCGCACAGGCGGTTAATGGTGGTGCCGGATACCGTCTGCGGCAGCCCGGCCAGCAGCGCCGACATGCGCGCCACGTTGCGGTTATCCTCTCCGGCCTGGTTCGCGCAGCCGAAGATCACGTCATCTATGCGCTCCAGATCGAGCTGCGGGTAACGCGCCAGCAGCGCACGCAGCGGCACGGCCCCTAAGTCATCGGCGCGCACGCTGGATAATCCTCCGCCGTAGCGACCAACCGGGGTACGCACCCCCTCACAAATAAATACGTCACGCATCAGGCTTCTCCTGTCACACTGCCGCCAGTGCGGTGCGATTTCCCGCGAAAAAGAGCGACGGTTTTCTGGTGTTGGTTCTGAATTTCAATGTCGTAGACGCCGGTCAGTTTGCCCTGATGCTTCACCCGCGCGGTGGCGGTGAGCTTATCTCCGGCAAAGCCCGGACGCAGAAAATCGATGGCGCAGCCTGAGGCCACCGCCGCCAGCCCCTGACTGTTGCAGGCGTAGGCAAAGGCGGTATCGGCCAGCGAGAACAGCTGTCCGCCGTGGCAGGTTTTATGCCCGTTGAGCATCTGCGGGGTGATGGTCATGGTCACCACCGCGTAGCCCTCGCCCATGTCGATAATGTCCATCCCCATCGCCTGCGCGCAGGCGTCCCGTTCGTACATCGCGCGGGCGTTATGCCAGGCGTTATGACTCATAGCTACTCTCCAGAAGCGCACGCTGGCGCAGCAGTGTACAGGGGCGATAGCGTTCCTCGCCGTAGTGACGTTGCAGGTTTTCCAGCAGCGTTAACAGACGCTGCCAGCCAAGGCGCTCGCCCCAGGCGATGGGCCCGCAGGGATAGTTGACCCCTAAGCGCATGGCGGTATCGATGTCTTGCTCGCTGGCGACCCCTTTTTGCAAAGCGTCCAGCGCTTCGTTGGCAATCATCGCTACCGTGCGCCAGACCAGCAGGCCGGGGTAATCGGCAATCTGTACCACCCGTTTCTCCTGATGCTGCAACCAGTAAATGGCTTTCTGTGTGGCGGCGTGCGGGTTGCCCGGTGCGGCGGCTATCACGGCCACATCCCGCTCGATGCGGTCGACCACCACCACCGGGCAGCCGTGGCGCAGCGCCAGCGACTGCGCGGTTTCACCCTGCGTTTCGATCAGCAACAGATCGTCAATTTCCGTGACACCGTCACTTCTTCGCTGTGCGCGCATCGGGCTGAAGCTGTCGCTGACCGGGGCGAGCCAGCTGACGGCGGGTTTCTCCTCCAGCCAGCGGTAAACGCCCTGCCCGCTTTTCTTACCCAGACGCCCCGCCAGCACCAGCTCCTGCTGCACCAGCGACGGCAGAAAACGACGCTCCTGCCAGAAGGCGTTAAACACGGAGCAGGTCACGGCAAAGTTGACGTCCTGACCTATCATGTCCGTCAGCTCAAGCGGCCCCATCGGGAAGCCTCCGCCGTCTCGCAGGGCGGCGTCGATCACCTCGGGCGTTGCCACCTGCTCTTCCAGCGCGCGCCAGGCTTCCGAGTAGAACGGGCGCGCCACGCGGTTGACGATAAACCCCGGCGTGGACTGGCAGCGTACCGGCTGCTTTCCCCAGCTCAGCGCCAGCTCGCACAGTGCATCGGCCACTTCGGGAGAGGTCGCCAGCCCGCTGACCACTTCCACCAGCTTCATCACCGGGGCAGGATTGAAGAAGTGCAGCCCGGCGACGCGTTCAGGGTGGTTTATCTCCGCTGCAATCGCGGTAACGGAAATGGACGAGGTATTGCTGGCAAGCAGCGTCTGCGGCGGGCAGATCTCTGCCAGCTGGGTAAACAGCGCTTTTTTTACCTCAAGCCGCTCGGAGGCCGCCTCGATCACCAGATCGGCTTTCGCCAGAGCACTGATAGTCGTCACCGGCGTCAGGCGGGCGAGGATCTGTTCCCCGGCGTCGGCAGAGAGTTTTCCGCGCGCAACGCGAGAGGAGAGCCGCTGACGAATGCCGTCGATGGCGCGGGAAATCGCCGCTGCATCAATGTCGTACACCAGAACCGGATGACCGTGGCTGGCTGCCACTTCGGCAATCCCGGCGCCCATGGTGCCGCTGCCAATGACGGCGACCGTATGGATATTCACCATCTTATTTCCCCGTAAAGTTCGGCGCGCGTTTTGCCAGGAACGCGCTGACGCCTTCCCGGTAGTCGTCGCTGCGTCCGGCCAGACGTTGATAGTCGCGCTCCAGATCAAGCTGGGCGTCGAGGGTATTGGTTTCGGCGGCGTTAATCGCCTGCTTGATCAAGCCCAGGCCAAAGGTCGGCTGCGAGGCAAAATGCAGCGCCATCTGCTGTGCGGTGGCGGAGAGCTGCTCGTCGTCCACCACCTGCCAGATCATTCCCCAGGCCTGTGCCTGCTCGGCGCTGAGCTTATCACCCAGCAATGCCAGCCCCATGGCGCGGGCGCGTCCGGCCACGCGCGGCAGCAGCCAGGTGCCGCCGCAGTCCGGTACCAGCCCGAGCTTGCTGAAGGCCATCACAAAACTGGCGGAGCGCGCCGCAATCACCATGTCGCAGCCGAGGGCCAGCGTGGCACCCGCCCCCGCCGCCACGCCGTTAACCGCGCAAATCACCGGCTTCGGCAGTTTTGCCAGGCGGCGCACCAGCGGGTTGTAAAAAGTCTCAACGGACATGCCCAGATCGGGCGCGGGGCCGTTCGGGTCCACGTTACGGTCGTTAAGATCCTGCCCGGCGCAGAAACCGCGTCCTGCCCCGGTGATCAGCAGGCAGCGGATGGCGTCATCACGCTCGGCCTGCTTCAGGCATTCGGAAAGCTGCTGGTGCATGACGTCGTTAAAGCTGTTCAGGCGCTCCGGGCGGTTCAGCGTAATGGTCATTACGCCCTGCTCAACATGGCTCAGAATAGATTCCACAATTAGCGTCCTTTAAAGTCTGGGGTGCGTTTTTGTAAAAAGGCGTTGATACCTTCCCGGCGATCGTCGGTGGCCGCGAGCAACGCAAACAGCTGACGCTCCTGCGCCAGCCCGGCCTGAAGCGGGACTTCCTGCGACTGGCGAAGCGCCTGCTTCGCCGCCTGTAGCGCCAGCGGCGAGTGGCGCGCCATCCGCGCCGCCTGCTTCAGGGCGTACTCCAGCGTCAGCGAGGCCGGATAGACGTCGCTGACCAGCCCGGCGCTGTGCGCCTGAACCGCCGTGATGCTTTCGCCCGTCAGCACCATTTTGCTGGCCAGCGATTTACCCACGCTGCGGATCAGCCGCTGGGTGCCGCCTGCGCCCGGCATGATCCCGAGGGTGATTTCCGGCAGGCCAAAACGGGCGTTATCGCCAGCAATCACGACATCGCAGAGCAGCGCCAGCTCACAGCCTGCCCCCAGCGCGAAGCCGTTCACGGCGGCAATCAGCGGTTTGGTGAAGGCGTTGATCCGCGCCCACAGCTGCGGGCGGATATCGTTCAGGGTGGCGGGCAGGTCTTTCTCCGCCATTTCGTTGAGATCGGCCCCGGCGGCAAAGCAGCGTTCGTTGCCGTACACCACGCAGACGGCGATCTCAGCATCCGCGGCGGCGGCCTCAAGCTGCTCCGCGATTTGCAGGAGCAGCGCATTGTTGAGCGCGTTGCGCGCCGCCGGACGGTTAAGCGTCAGCTGCAACACGCGACCGTGACGGGTGACAATCAGTTCACTCATGCCATCCCCTTCGCATCAAAATCGACGATAACATCGGCGGTTAACGGCAGCGCCTGACAGCTCAGCACATAGCCTGCGGCCAGCTCGTCCGGCTCCAGGCTGTAGTTGGTCGCCATATCGACTTTTCCGCGCAGCACTTTGCATTTGCAGGTGGCGCATACGCCGCCCTTGCAGGCGTAAGGCAGATCCGCCCCCTGACGCAGGGCCGCGTCAAGAATGCTCTCGTCGTCCGCAGTCAGGGTGATCTCCCTGTCGCGCCCGTCCTGACGGACGGTGACCTTCTGCCCGTCGGCCTGCACGCTGGCTGTCCGTTTAACGGCGGTACCCGGCGTGTTAAAGCGCTCAAGATGGATCGCTTTTTCCGGCATACCCAGCGCTTGCAGCGCCGCTTCGGCCTCATCCATCATCGCCGACGGGCCGCAGATGAAGGCTTCATCGTACTGACGGAAATTCACCAGCGTTTTTGCCAGCGCCTGGAGCTTTTCCCCGTCAATGCGGCCATGGAGCAGATCGCTGTCGAGCGTCTCCTGGCTGAAGATGGCGATCAGCTGCAAACGCTGCGGGTATTTATCTTTCAGGTCCGCCAGCGCCCGGCGGAACATCATGCTCTGGCTGCTGCGGTTGCCGTAAATCAGGGTGAAGTGGCTGTGGGCTTCAGTGGCCAGCGTAGCGGACATAATCGCCAGCATTGGGGTGATCCCGGACCCGGCGGCAATCGCCAGATAGTGGCCTTCGCGTTCGGCCTGCGGCTGATAGCCAAACTGCCCCTGGGGCACCATCACCTCCAGCGCCATGCCCGGTTTGATCTCGTCCCGGGCATAGCGGGAAAAACGTCCGCCCTCGATGGCTTTGACCGCCACGCTGATCTCACCGCACGCGGTGCTCCGGCAGATGGAGTAGCAGCGGCGCAGTTCATCCCCGCCAGGACTGGCTTTCAGGGTCAGATGCTGACCGGGACGGAAGCGGTACGCCTCCTGTAACGCCTGCGGCACCGCGAAGGTAATGGTCACCGCGTCGCGGGTTTCGGGTTCTACTTTTGCCACTGTTAATGAATGAAACGTTGTCATGGCAGCCTCAAATACATTTGAAATAGTCGAAGGGCTCACGGCAGGTATTGCAGCGATAGAGCGCTTTGCAGGCCGTAGAACCAAATTCACTGATAAGCGAGGTATCGGTGCTCGCACAGCGCGGGCAGCTCACCTCAGCGGGAAGGTGGGCATGGCAGCTATGGCCGACAGGCGGGCTGATGCCATATTCACGCAGGCGCCTGCGGGCATCGTCGGTCATCCAGTCGGTGGTCCAGGCGGGCTCCAGTTGCAGCACAATATGTACCGGGCTAAAGCCGTTTCCGGTCAGGGTTTCGCGGATCGCCCCCAGCAGATGCTCCGTTGCCGGACAGCCCGAATAGGTTGGCGTGAAGCCGATGACCCATCCTTCCCCCTGCGCCTTCACACTGCGCACCATGCCTAAGTCGGTGATGGTCAGCACCGGCACTTCCGGGTCGGGGATCTGGCTTAACAGCGCCCAAATCTGCGGGATTTGTGCAGGCGCGATGTCGACGAGGCGTTGCATGGCGTCCTCCTTTACCACTGCTGGCCGGGGTAAACGCGCTGGAGATACTGCATCTCTGCCAGCATCGGCCCGAGGTGTTCAGTATGTAGCCCCTTCTTGCCGCCCGTGCGATACGCCACCTCTTCGGGCACGCGGAGGGTGGCTTCCGCCAGGCCAGCAAACACTTCGCGCTCCCACGGGTCCCGCAGGTCGCGCGGATCAACCGCCACGCCGTCATCAATTAGCGCCAGCTCGACGTCGTCGGCGTCGAACAGTTCAGCCGTAAAGCGCCACAGGCTATCCACCGCCTGCTGCATTTTTTGTGCGGAGGTTTCTGTTCCGTCCCCCAGCCGCACCAGCCAGCCGCGGCTAAAGCGCAGGTGATAGCGTGCCTCCTTAATGGCTTTTGCCGCGATGGCGGCAAGCTGACTGTCGCTGCTATGGATCAGCCGCTCGTAGAGCGCCACGTTCCACGCATCCATCAGATACTGACGGGCAATGGTGTCAGCGAAGCTGCCGTTTGGTTGTTCCACCAGCAGCAGATTGCGGAACTGACGCTCATCGCGGCCATAGGCCAGGGTGTCTTCATCGCCCTTACCCTCCCGTTCAGCGGCGTAGGTCAGGAAATTGCGCGCCTGCCCGAGCAGATCAAGGCCGATATTGGCGAGCGCCAGGTCAATTTCCAGCTCCGGCGCATGGCCGCACCAGGCGCCCAGCCGCTGTGAGAGCACCAGACCGTTGTCGCCCAGACGCAGGGCATAAGCAGATACGTTGTTCATCCCCAACCTCACATATGCTCGATGCCATCAGGGATGGTGTAAAACGTCGGATGGCGGTAGACCTTGCTTTCCGCCGGATCGAAAAACTCCCCGCTCTCTTCCGGCTGGGAAGCGACGATTTCACTCGCCTTCACCACCCAGATGGAACAGCCTTCGCTGCGGCGGGTATAGGCATCGCGCGCGTTTTCCAGCGCCATGCGGTCGTCGGCAGCGTGAAGGCTGCCCACATGCCGGTGCGACAGCCCCTGCTTCGAACGGACAAAAACTTCGTATAACGGCCAGTAAACATTGCTCATGGTTGATTCCTCTTATGCGGCCTGGCGGGCGCGTTGTTTTTCCGCGTGGGCCAGAGCGGCTTCACGCGCCCATGCGCCGTCGTCCCAGGCTTTACGTTTTGCGGCCAGACGTTCGTGGTTGCAGATCCCGCGCCCGGTGATCACCTCGTCAAATTCCTGCCAGTCGATTTCGCCGAAGCGGTAGTGGCCGCTCGCTTCATCGAAACGCAGGTCGGGGTCCGGCACGGTCATACCGAGCATCTCCACCTGAGGCACCGTGTTGTCCACGAAGCGCTGGCGAAGCTCATCGTTGCCAAAGCGTTTGATCTTCCAGGCCAGACTGCGGGCGCTGTTTGGGGAGTTGTCGTCGTTGGGTCCGAACATCATCAGCGCGGGCCACCAGAAACGGTTGATGGCGTCCTGCAACATTTGCCGCTGGGCTTCGCTGCCCTGCGCCAGCGCCATGCAGGCCTCAAAACCCTGACGCTGGTGGAAGCTCTCTTCTTTACAGATTTTCACCATCGCCCGGGCATACGGACCGTAAGACGTACGACACAGCGCCACCTGGTTCACAATGGCCGCCCCGTCCACCAGCCAGCCAATGACGCCGATATCGGCCCAGCTCAGGGTCGGATAGTTGAAGATGGAGGAGTATTTCATCTTGCCGTCGAGCATCTTTTGATAGATGTCCTCCCGGGCGCAGCCCAGCGTTTCCGCCGCGCTGTAGAGGTACAGGCCGTGTCCGGCTTCGTCCTGCACCTTCGCCAGCAGAATGGCTTTCCGGCGCAGCGTCGGCGCGCGGGTGATCCAGTTTCCTTCCGGCAGCATGCCGACAATCTCAGAGTGGGCGTGCTGTCCAATCTGGCGGATCAGCGTCTTGCGGTAGGCATCCGGCATCCAGTCCTGCGGCTCGATGGCCGTCTCCTGTGCGATGCGTTGCTCAAAGCGTTGTTCTTGCGTCACATAACCACCTTTGTGATTCGTTAAATCACCACAAATAGCAAAATGGTGAATCATTTGGTTTCTTAAAAGTTACACAAAGGTTAAATATAACCCCAAGAAGCGTTTGTTTAATTTGTGACGACGCTCGCAAGCCTTTTCATGAAAGGCCGATAACGCAAGGCTTCTGGGTGGTCAGGTTAAGCAATACAGATCACAGCGTTAACAATTCATTAAAACTAAGCTTGATTTTTATGATTCGCGATCAAACTATTTATAGTGAAATTACGAAACATCTGGAGAGAAGAAATGCAGCAGTTAGCCAGCTTCTTGTCCGGCACCTGGCAATCAGGCCGGGGCCGCGAGCGCACCATCACCCACGCCATCAGCGGGGAAACGCTATTTGAAGTCACCAGCGAAGGGCTGGATATGGCGGCCGCGCGCCGTTACGCCATTGAACACGGCGGAGAAGCGCTCCACGCAATGAGCTTTATCGAGCGCGCCGCCATGCTGAAGGCGGTGGCCAAACATCTGCTGAGCCAGAAGGATCGCTTTTATGCCCTGTCAGCTCAGACCGGCGCGACGAAGGCCGACAGCTGGGTGGATATTGAAGGCGGTATCGGCACCCTCTTCACCTACGCAAGCCTCGGCAGCCGTGAGCTGCCGGACGATACCCTGTGGCCGGAGGATGAACTGATCCCGCTGTCGAAGGAAGGCGGCTTTGCGGCACGTCACGTGTTAACGTCGAAATCCGGCGTGGCGGTGCATATCAACGCGTTCAACTTCCCGTGCTGGGGGATGCTGGAAAAGCTCGCGCCCACCTGGCTTGCCGGGATGCCCGCCATCATCAAGCCCGCCACCGCCACCGCGCAGGTGACTCAGGCGATGGTGAAAGCGATCGTCGAGAGCGGACTGGTGCCCGACGGCGCCATCAGCCTGATCTGCGGTGGCGCGGGCGATCTGCTGAACCAGCTCGACAGCCAGGACGTGGTGACGTTTACCGGATCGGCCAGCACCGGGCAGAGTCTGCGCGTCCACCCGAATATCGTCGCGCATTCCATTCCGTTTACCATGGAAGCAGATTCTCTCAACTGCTGCGTGCTGGGTGAGGACGTGACGCCGGAACACCCGGAGTTTGCGCTGTTTATCCGAGAAGTGGTGCGCGAGATGACTGCCAAAGCCGGGCAAAAATGTACCGCCATCCGCCGCATCATCGTGCCGGAAGCGCAGATTGACGCCGTCAGCCAGGCGCTGATTGCGCGGCTGGAGAAAGTGGTCGTCGGCGATCCGGCCCAGGAAGGGGTGAAGATGGGAGCCCTCGTCAACGGTGAGCAACGTGCTGACGTGCAGGAAAAAGTCGATCATCTCCTTGCCGCGGGCTGTCAGATCCGTCTGGGTGGTAAAGCTGATTTGCAGGCGGCTGGCGCATTCTTCCCGCCCACCCTGCTGTTCTGCCCGCAGCCGGACGAAACCCCGGCCGTCCACGCCATCGAAGCCTTTGGCCCCGTTGCAACCCTGATGCCCTGCCGTAACACCGAACACGCCATGCAGCTGGCGCGGGCGGGCGGCGGCAGCCTGGCGGGAACGCTGGTTACGGCAGATACCCGCGTGGCGCGGCAGTTTATTGCCGGGGCAGCGCGCGCCCACGGACGTATTCAGATCCTCAACCAGGAATCCTCGAAAGAATCCACCGGCCACGGTTCACCGCTGCCGCAGCTGGTGCACGGTGGTCCGGGACGTGCGGGCGGCGGCGAAGAGCTGGGCGGCCTGCGCGCGGTGAAGCACTATCTTCAGCGCACGGCCATTCAGGGCAGCCCGTCCATGCTCGCCGCGATCGGTAAACAGTGGGTCCGTGGCGCGGAGGTGCAGGAAGATCGCGTTCATCCCTTCCGTAAATACTTCGAGGAGTTACAGCCGGGCGACAGCCTGCTGACCCCGCGTCGTACCCTGACGGAAGCGGATATCGTGAATTTTGCCTGCCTGAGCGGGGATCATTTCTACGCCCATATGGACAAAATTGGCGCGGCGGAGTCGATTTTTGGTGAGCGCGTGGTACACGGTTATTTCCTGATTTCCGCCGCGGCGGGGCTGTTTGTCGATGCCGGGGTTGGGCCGGTTATTGCCAACTACGGCATGGAAAACCTGCGCTTTATTGAGCCGGTCAAGCCGGGTGATACCATTCAGGTGCGCCTGACCTGTAAACGTAAAACGCTGAAGAAACAGCGCACTGCCGAGGAAAAACCCACCGGCGTGGTGGAATGGGCGGTGGAGATCTTCAACCAGCACCAGCAGGCCGTGGCGCTCTACTCCATCCTGACGCTGGTGGCGCGCCAGCAGGGTGACTTCTGACGCACCTCTTTCTTGCCGGGTGTCGCTCCGCTTACCCGGCCTACAACTACCTGACCGGGGTGTGATGCACCCCCGCTCTTTTTTTAACCTGGCAAGACTGACAAACAACCTGGCAGATGCAGGCAAACGCTTTTCGTGCGCGCCTGTCAGGATAAGGCTGACACAACACAATAAACACAACAAGATGAGGTCTGCGATGGGAAGCAATTCTTCTTTTTCTGCCCGTAGAACGGCACTGGCCATGGCCGTTGCGCTCTGTTGCGCCTGGCAATCCCCTGTTTACGCTCACGGCAGCGAGGCGCATATGGTCCCGATGGACAAAACGCTTCAGGCGTTTGGCGCGGACGTGCAGTGGGATGATTACGCCCAGATGTTCACCATCGTCAAAGACGGTGCCTTTGTGAAGGTCAAACCCGGCGCAAACACCGCCATCGTTAACGGCAAACCGCTGACGCTCCAGGTGCCCGTGGTGATGAAGAACAATAAGGCGTTTATCCCGGAGACCTTTATCAACGATGTTTTTCAGTCCGGTCTTGATCAGACATTCCAGGTTGAAAAAAGCCCCCACCCGTTAAACGCGCTGACGGCTGATGAAATCAACCAGGCCGTAGCCATTGTGAAAGCCTCTGCGGATTTTAAACCCAATACCCGCTTTACCCAGATTGCGCTGGCGGAGCCAGAAAAGGCCAAAGTCTGGGACTTTGTGCTTAACGGCACGGCGGTGGATGCGCCCCGCCAGGCCAATATCATCATGCTTGATGGTAAACACATCATCGAAAGCCGGGTGGATCTGAAGGACAAAAAGATCCTCCGCTGGGAGCCGATCAAAGACGCGCACGGCATGGTGCTGCTGGATGACTTCAATACCGTGCAGCAGATCATCAATGAAAGCCCGGAGTTTGCCGCCGTGCTGAAAAAGCGCGGCATTACCGACCCGAAGAAAGTGATCACCACTCCGCTTACCGTCGGCTTTTTTGACGGCAAGGATGGGCTGAAACAGGAAGACCGCCTGCTGAAAGTGATCAGCTATCTCGACGTGGGCGACGGTAACTACTGGGCGCACCCGATCGAAAACCTGGTTGCGGTGGTGGATCTCGAGCAGAAGAAAATCCAGAAGATTGAGGAAGGCCCGGTCGTGCCGGTTCCGCTCACGCCGCGCCCTTATGATGGCCGCGACCGCGTTGGAACGGTGAAGAAACCGCTGGAAATTATCGAGCCGGAAGGCAAGAACTACACCATCACCGGGGATAGGGTGCACTGGCAGAACTGGGATTTTCATCTGAGCCTGGACTCACGCGTCGGCCCGATAATCTCCACCGTGACCTATAACGACAATGGCAAAAAGCGACAGGTGATGTATCAGGGATCGCTCGGCGGCATGATTGTGCCGTACGGCGACCCGGATATCGGCTGGTACTTTAAAGCCTATCTGGACTCCGGCGATTACGGCATGGGTACCCTGACCTCCCCGCTGGTGCGCGGCAAGGATGTTCCGTCTAACGCCGTGATGCTCAACGAAACCATCCCGGATTACACCGGCGCGCCAATGGAGATCCCCCGGGCGATCGCCATTTTCGAGCGTTACGCCGGGCCGGAATATAAGCATCAGGAGTTAGGTAAACCCAACGTCAGCACCGAACGCCGCGAGCTGGTGGTGCGCTGGGTCAGCACCGTGGGTAACTACGATTACATCTTCGACTGGGTATTCCACGAAAACGGCACTATCGGCATTGATGCAGGGGCTACGGGCATTGAAGCGGTGAAAGGCGTGCAGACGAAAACCATGCATGATGCCACCGCGAAGGATGACACCCGATACGGAACGCTGATCGACCATAATATTGTCGGAACCACCCACCAGCACATCTACAACTTCCGTCTGGATATGGACGTGGACGGCATCAACAATAAGCTGGTGGCCATGGATCCGGACGTCAAACCGAACACCGCTGGCGGACCGCGCACCAGCACCATGCAGGTTAATCAGTATGATATTGATACCGAAAAGCAGGCGGCGCAGAAGTTTGACCCGGGCACCATCCGCCTGCTGAGCAATACCAGCAAAGAGAACCGCATGGGCAACCCGGTCTCGTATCAAATCATCCCTTACGCGGGCGGTACACACCCGGTAGCGTCCGGCGCGAAGTTTGCCCCGGACGAGTGGATTTATCACCGCCTGAGCTTTATGGATAAACAGCTGTGGGTGACGCGTTACCATCCCGACGAGATGTACCCGGAGGGAAAATACCCGAACCGTTCCACGCACGATACCGGCCTCGGCCAGTACAGCAAAGATAACGAGTCGCTGAACGACCAGGATAACGTCATCTGGATGACCACCGGCACCACCCATGTCGCCCGTGCCGAGGAGTGGCCGATAATGCCGACGGAATGGGTGCACACGTTACTCAAGCCGTGGAATTTCTTTGACGAGACGCCAACGCTCGGCAAGAAAAAAGAGCAGAAATAACCTACCGACCGGGCGTAATGCCCGGTTTTTTATCCGCTTACTTGCTGAATTACTCTCCCCGATTATAGTTATTGTTACCTCGCTTAATCCTTTTGCATTTCTTGACACACTTTCACCAGGATTCGAAGTCCCCACAAACAACGTCACAGTTTACTGAGAGGTTTTAGGATGAGAATCAATGAGATCGTCAGGAGTCTCGCGCTGGCGGGATGTTTTATTTCTGCCAGTTCCGCTGGGCCGCAGAAGCACCTAAGGATGCCACCGCAGCAACGCAACAGGCCAACAACGCACTCTTCAACCAGCTTCCTTTCTCCGATAACACCGATTTTACCAACGCCCACAAAGGGTTTATTGCCCCGCTGCCTCAGGACATTATCAAAGGTGAGCAAGGCAACACCGTCTGGGATCCGCAGCAGTACGCTTTTATCAAAGAAGGCGATAAGGCGCCCGACTCGGTTAACCCGAGCTTATGGCGTCAGTCCCAGCTGATTAACATCAGCGGTCTGTTTGAAGTGACCGAAGGCGTCTACCAGATCCGTAACCTCGACCTGTCAAACATGACCATTATTGAAGGTAAAGAAGGCATTACCGTGGTCGACCCGCTGGTGTCGGCGGAAACGGCCAAAGTCGGGATGGATCTTTACTATAAAAATCGCGGTAACAAGCCTGTTGTCGCCGTAATTTACACCCACAGCCACGTTGACCACTATGGCGGCGTGCGCGGTGTGGTGGACGAAGCAGATGTGAAGTCCGGCAAGGTGAAAGTCTACGCGCCCGCCGGATTTATGGAGGCCGCCGTCGCGGAGAATATCATGGCGGGTAACGTCATGAGCCGCCGCGCCAGCTATATGTACGGCAACCTGCTGAAGCCGGATGCGAAGGGCCAGGTCGGCGCGGGTCTCGGCACCACCACCTCCGCCGGGACGGTGACCCTGATCGCCCCGACCAATATCATCGAGAAAGATGGTCAGAAAGAGGTGATCGACGGCCTGACCTATGATTTTATGCTCGCGCCGGGATCGGAAGCGCCTTCTGAGATGCTCTGGTATATCGAAGAGAAAAAGCTGATCGAGTCTGCGGAAGATGTCACCCATACCCTGCACAACACCTACTCCCTGCGCGGCGCGAAAATTCGTGAACCATTGCCATGGTCGAAATACATCAACCAGGCGATTGTACGCTGGGGTGATAAAGCCGAAATCATTATGGCGCAGCACCACTGGCCGACATGGGGCAACGACAACGTGGTTAACCTGCTGAAAAGCCAGCGCGACCTGTATCGCTACATCAACGACCAGACCCTGCGCATGGCGAACGAAGGGCTGACCCGTGACGAGATTGCCGCCAACTTCAAACTGCCAAACTCCCTGGCCAATACCTGGGCAAACCGTGGCTATTACGGTTCTGTCAGCCATGACGTTAAAGCAACCTACGTGCTCTATTTAGGCTGGTTTGACGGCAACCCGGCGACCCTGGACGAACTGCCGCCTGAAGAAGCCGCGAAGAAATTTGTGGACTATATGGGCGGTGCGGATGCCATCCTGAGCAAAGCGAAAACTGACTTTGACCAGGGGAACTACCGCTGGGTGGCTCAGGTGGTCAGCAAGGTAGTCTTTGCCGATCCAAATAATCAGGCCGCGCGAAACCTGGAAGCGGATGCGCTGGAGCAGCTGGGTTATCAGGCTGAATCAGGCCCGTGGCGTAACTTCTACCTGACCGGCGCCCAGGAGCTGCGTAACGGCGTGGTGAAAGGACCGACCCCGAACACCGCCAGCCCGGATACCGTGCGCGCGATGACGCCAGAAATGTTCTTTGACTATCTGGCGGTGCACATTAACGGTGAAAAAGCGGCGGATGCAAAATCGGTGTTTAACATCGACCTCGGCAGCGACGGCGGCAAATACAAGCTGGAGCTGGAAAATGGCGTACTGAACCACACGGCGAACGCCGAAGCGAAAGACGCTGACGCGACCGTGACCCTCAACCGCGATACGCTGAATAAAATCATCCTGAAAGAAGTGACGCTTAAACAGGCGCAGGATAACGGCGATATCAAAGTGACCGGCGATGCCGCAAAACTTGATGCTATGCTCGGTTACATGGATAAATTTGAATTCTGGTTTAACATTGTGACCCCGTAAAGGCAGCACTCACGGGCGGACGTTCCGCCCGCTCAAGGAAAATTCTCTTCAATGGAAAAAAGACATCCAGCCACACCCGAACCCGCGATATGGCCTACCCGTAAATCAATGGTTGTTCACGGGCTGGCCGTGAACCTGCCGTGGCTCGCCTTTGTGAATGCCAGCTTTGCCCTTATGGTCCTGCTGCGCAATTCGCTGTTCGGCCATATCGATGCCCTCCTGCACATCAGCCCCCCTCTGCGGCAGATGATTGACGCCTCCATGCTGGGCGTGGTGATCCTTTCCGTGGCGCTGGTGATCATGGCCTGGCGCCACATCCGCGGCGTCAGCGCCGTTTTGTTTATGTGCAGCCTGCTGTGGTCTATAAGTTGTTACTGGTTTATCAACGTGTTACAGCTTCCTCATCCCTGGCCTATATTCGTTACCCTGCTGATGGCCGGTATGACCGCGCTCTATTTTCACCCGGTGGCACTGCTCTGCTTCACCGTTCCGCTATGGGTAAGCCTGCCCGTTGCCAGCATGCTGCTGAATCAGGAAATTAATTATCGCTTTGCCGGGCTGTGGGTGGTGTTCACGTTCATTCTCGTGTGCGGGCGCTATATCCTGTTGAGCTGGTTTGAAGAGGCGTGGCGTCGCAACCAGCAGAATCAGCGTTTAATTTCGCGGCTGGATGCGCTGGCCCATCAGGATCCACTGACGAAAACGGCCAACCGCCGGGCGATGGAGCTGGTGCTGGAAAATGCCGTAGAGCAAGGCAAACGCTTCGCGGTGCTGATGCTGGATGTCGATTACTTCAAACTGTATAACGATACCTACGGTCACCAGGCGGGAGATGCGTGCCTCGCGCGGGTGGCAGAGGTGCTGAACACCTCGGTGCGCACGCCAGAGGATGTGGTTTCGCGCTACGGTGGCGAGGAGTTTGTGGTGATCCTCTTTGACTGCGAAGAAAGCATTGCTGAGAAAGTCGCCGCGCGGATCCAGGCTGGCCTGCGAAACGCAGCCATTCCGCACGGCGCGTCGAAGGTGAGTGAATGTGTGACGGCGAGTATGGGCATTGCAGGCTATACCGCAGGGCTGGCCGGCCCGGAAATCATCGCCCGCGCCGATGCGGCGCTGTACAGGGCGAAGGAGGCCGGGCGGAATCGGTGGTCGCTGTAAGTTACGCAGGGTGGCGCTGCGCTTACCCGGCCTACAAAACCAACCTTTTCCTCGATCCCGTAGGCCGGGTAAGGCGTAGCCGCCACCCGGCGTTTTTTTTAATACCGCACA